>RKRS01000233.1 GCA_007571275.1 Dehalococcoidia bacterium | reverse complement strand
CGCGCAGGACATTGATATCAACTTCGATCGTCAGATCGCTGCGCTCGACGCCGATGGCAACCCCGACGCGCGTTTCCGCGGCCAGGACGCTTTCCGTAAGACGGCTGTGAAAGAGGTGCCCGATGACACGACCTTCATCGCGCGCACCGATGGCGCTGACGCCACCTATCTGGGTGGCACCATCCTGCGTCCGTTCTCCTGGTTCACGTCGCCTGAGGGCATCCAGGAGTTCGGCAGCCGCTGGCGCGACGAGACCGCGAACGTTGAGCTCTCATCCGGCTCCGGTCCCTACATCCCGCAGAGCTATGACCCTGACATCGGCATCTATCTGGAGCGCAACCCCAACTATTGGAAGACCGGCTCCGACGGCCAACAGTTGCCCTACCCCGACGCGATCGACTTCATCAACCTGACCGACGCGACCGCCGTCGACGCCGCCTATCGAGGCAAGGGCATTGACATCGGCGGCTTCCCGCTCTCGTCGGTGCAGGTCGAAGAGCTAACTGGCGACTTCCCCGATCACCCCGTCGCCGAAGGCGCGTTCGGGTACACCATCGTTACGGTGATGGGGACCTACGAGCCAGGTTGGGAAGGTTCGGACGGACTCGGCAACCCGTATCTGGACCGACGGTTCGCGTACGCGATGCACGTGGCTGTCGACCGCGACCTGTTGATCGACGCAGTCTACCTGGGTGCAGCCAAGCCCTCTGGCTCGCATTACTGCCCCTGGTTCTCCAACTACTGGACGATCCCGGCTGATGAACTGCGTACCTTCCCCGGCTACCGGATCGACCGCGAAGCAGACATCCAGCTCTGCCGCGAGCTGATTGCCGCCTCCGGCTTCGACACCGACCGCACCGTGACGATCTACATCCCTGACCTCTGGGAGCAGACCTACCCCGGTATCTCGGAAACAACGCGCAACATGTACCGCGAAGCGGTCGGCTTCAACGTTGAGCTCGACCTGCAGCCCTACACGGTGATGCAGGATCGCTTCGACAACAAGACCTTCCCCGGTCGAGCGCCGACCTGGACGAACCCGCCGGCCGACCTCGACCCGACGGCGCAGTTCGGCCTCTCGCTGAAAGTCGGCGGCGCGTCCAACGTGACGCAGTACAACTACGCGCCGGTCGAAGAGATTATTGACACGATGACCGTCACGCTTGACACTGAGGAGCGCCGCGACATGGCGCGCCAGGTGCAGCGCATCGGTCTGGGCGTTGATGAGACGCACGGGCTCGAGGGTATCTTCGGCTGGTTCGGCGTCATGAACGGCGTCGTGCCGACGATCTGGTGGCCGTACGTCAACCGAGACGAGGACACCTGGCAGTTCGCCCACGACTCACACAACCACGACGAGACCTGGATGGACACATCACACCCGGACTTCCCTGCCTAGCCAACCGGGACCTGTAGTAACACAGCCGCGGGGTTCCGCCCAATCGCAGAGCGGGCCCCGCGTGTGTTGCTAGTCGCAGTCACTGTGCGTGGCTGGAGCGCAAGATGCAGAAGTACCTCATCCGACGCCTCCTGCTCGTCATCCCGACGCTCTGGCTGGTGATCTCCCTGCTCTTCCTCGGACTCAACCTGCTGCCCGGCGACTACGTCACGATCAAACTGGCCAATCTTGAGGCCTCCGGCGCGACGACACAGCCGGCCGACATCATCGGCGAAATCGAAATTGAGCGCACCCTGCACCGGGTGGTCGCGGGTGACACCGTCGATACGCTGGCATTCGAGTACGGCGTGCCAGCGGACGCTATCCTCGAGCTGAATCCGCGCCTCGATCCAGACGCAGAGCTGCGGGCCGGCTCCAGCGTGATCATCATCGACGGCCAGCTGCTCTCGGTAATCTCCAAACGGGAGCGGATGGCCCTGCCCGAAGATGTCGACCAGGGCGTGGCGCGGCTGATTGAGCGCAACCCCGAGATCGACTTCCCCACCTTCGCCGGCGAGCCGTACGCCCCGGCGGGAGTCGTCCTCAAACTGCGCGACAGCACTACGATCAATGAACTGGCCGAGGTCAATCGCGTCACCCCCGAGGACTACCTCAACGTCAACCTGGAGGGCACGCCCTCGAATCTTGACGGGAATTTGGCCGCCGACACACCCTTGCTGCCTGGCGCGACGATCATCGCACCGACCCGTGAGATCACTGAGGCATCGGTCAAGCACCGTCTCGGGATCGACAAGGCGCTCGGAGTTCAGTACGTCGAGTTCCTCTGGGACACGATCCGGCTCAAGTTCCGACCCTCGTTCCAGACCAACGAACCATCGATGGACATCTTCCTGCGTACCCTGCCGCGCACGCTGCATCTCAACGTCTACGCGCTGATCGTGGCCATTCTGGTCGCACTGCCGGTCGGCATCTTCTCAGCCATGCGCCAGGATCAGGCGCCCGACTACCTGTTGCGTGGATTCGCCATCTTCGCCCTCGCCGCGCCGCCCTTCTGGATCGCAACCATGCTGATCTTTGTAGTCTCGCCCGGTTCACTGTTCGAGGGGGGCTTGTGGTCCATTCCACTCGCAGACGAAGAAGCGCGCAGCATCTTCACCTCGGTACCAGGATTCTTCGCCTTGTACACCATTCCTGCCGTGGCCGGCGGGATCGCAGCCGGCGCCGGCCTGATGCGCATTACCCGCTCCGAGCTGCTCGAAGTCTTGCGTCAGGACTACGTTCGCACGGCGTGGTCGAAAGGGCTGCGCGAGCGGCAGGTGATTCGACGCCACGCGCTGCGCAACGCGTTGGTGCCCGTGCTCAGCGTCTGCGGACTCCAAGTAGCGGCGCTCGTCGGCGGCAACATCATCCTCGAAGTACTGTTCAACATTCCCGGCGTCGGCCTGGCGCTGCTGCAACGCATCTACCAGGCCGATAACCCGGTGATTCAGACGATGGTCTTCTTCCTCGCGCTGTTCGTGATCATCATCAACATCGTGATCGACATCAGCTATGCGCTGATCGATCCGCGCATTCGCTACAACTAGTTGAGCAAAGCGAGGCGTAGTGATGAGCGAATCGGGCCGCCTGGATACGAACCTCGAAGCCGATGAGAGTCTGGCGCAACTCGAGGTGCTCGAAGGGTTCCGCAGCGATGATGCGGGGCCGTTTCGGCGCACGTTGCGAGAGCTGAGGCGGAAGCGCCTCGGTGTCGCTGGCGCCTTGCTGGTAGCCCTGTGGAGCGTGATCGCGATCGGGACCGTCGGTGACGGCGGCGGCTGGCTGGGGATCGGACGCTATGACTCGCGCGCCGTCTTCGAGATCGCCTCCGTCACCTATGCCGACGACAAGCTCGCCGACGCGCTGGACGGCCTGGACGAAGATATCTCGAAGGCCGAGCTGCGCGAGCTCGTCTCTGACCCTGCGGTCTACGGTGAGGTTGCTGCCGAGTATGGCGTCGCCGCCGAGATGGTGGCATACGCCTTGGAAGAGGTCGAGCAGGGCACGCTGCTGGAAAGCCTGATTGATGCCGAACAGATCGAGATAGATAACGGAGCGATCAGGGACGTTGATACGTTGCTCGCCACGGGAACCGATAACCCGCTCGCGACGGCATCGCTGCAGGGGCCGTCGGGTGCGCACTGGTTTGGTACCGACCGCGCCGGCCACGACCTCTTCTCACGTGTCACCGAGGGCGCGCGACTGTCGCTCTACATCGGCTTCTTCGCCACCCTGATCGGAGTCGGCGCCGGCACGGTCATCGGCCTGGTCGCGGGATCGCTGGGCGGTACGGTCGACTTGGCCGTCAACCGAGTCATGGACGCACTACAGTCCTATCCGCCGATCGTCTTCCTCTTGCTGATCGCCTCTGCGACCGATC
>RKRS01000068.1 GCA_007571275.1 Dehalococcoidia bacterium | reverse complement strand
TGATGGAAGATGATTCCATGATGGACGACGGCGACATGATGGAAGATGATTCCATGATGGACGACGGCGACATGATGGAAGATGATTCCATGATGGACGTTGGCATGCCGGCCACGGGTAGTGGCGGTCTCGCTGACAGCGGCGGCGTGTCGGCTGGCCTGATTGGCCTGCTGATCGCGCTGGGCGCTGCGGCCATCGCCGGCGTCGGTCTGCGCCGCGTGCGCAATCGCGCCTAGTCTCATGCTTCCCCCGCTGGGGGAGGTCGTCACGAAGTGACGGAAGGGGGCTTCCCCACTCGCAATCCGCGAGGGGAAGCCCCCTCAGCCGTTACACGACAGCTCCCCCATCGGGGGAGCTGTTGATTTCTCTGAAACTCCCCCTCCGGGGCTCGGAACACTTCCCCCGCTGGGGGAAGTCGCCACGGAGTGGCGGAAGGGGGCTTCCCTGTGCGCTCGCAGTTCCGGCGCGGGCAGCCCCCTCAGCCGCTACGCGGCAGCTCCCCCAGCGGGGGAGCTGTGATTTCCCTTACGCAGTGATGGACTAGCGGCGTGTGAGTGTGATCAGACCGATCTCTGGTCGGCAGGCGAAGCGTAACGGGACATGCGCCGTACCGAAGCCGCGACTCACCACGACCTTCGCGCCAGCGACATCGAACACGCCGTCAGCCCGCCTCCGACTCACCAGCCGCGAGTGACGCAGCGGCGCGCCCCAGCCGGGAACGCGAATCTGCCCGCCGTGCGTATGACCACAGAGCACGAGCGCAGGGCCGCCAGCGGACGGACTCGGCAGGCGCAGCGCTGCATCGGGCGCGTGCGTCAGCAACATCGAGAACCCGCCCGCGGGAGGCAGAGCTGACTCCAGCCGCGCCATCCGTACCGAGTCGTCGCCGGCGCCGCCAATCCTGACCAGTTCCCCGCCAATCTCCAACGAGCGCCACTCGTTACGCAGCGCCACGATCCCTGCCGACTCCAGTCGCTCGACGAATGGCTGGGGATTGACGAACCGCCGCGGCGATCCCAGCACTCGGTCGACGTTGGCTGAACACCATTCCTCGAACGTCTGAATCGGTGGGCAATAGTCGTGCGCGCCGAGCGTGGCGTAGACGCCAACCGGCGCGCGCAGCTGGGTCAGCGCGTCGGCCGCCGAGTCCCAGCCGGCCGATGTCTCGACGTAGTCGCCGGTACAGCAAATCAGGTCATACTCAAGCGGCCAGATTCGCTCGAGGAAGCGCCCAACTGAATCTCCCGACGCGGGGAAGTGGGTGTCGGAGACGTGCAGGATGCGCAGACCCTCAAGACCGGGAGGCAGTTCGGGAATCCGCAGGCGATGCTCGGCGACCTCAACCGCGGTCGATTCCCACCACGCATAGAGCGCCGCGCCGAGGCCAAGCGCGCTTGCCCAGCCTCCCAGCTTGATCCACGATGCGGGGGTCAACAGCTTCAGCCCAAAATCTCATCGACCGTTGCGTAGTCCACCGCCGACAGCTCCCAACTCATCGTTGAGGCCACATTTGCCTCGATCTGCTCAGGCTTGGTCGCGCCAGCAATCACCGAAGACACCGCAGGATCAGACGCCAGCCAGCTCAGGGCCAGGTCGAGAATCGTATGACCGTTCTCCTCAGCGAATGAAGTCAGCGCATCCAGCTTGTCCCAGTTCGCGTCCGAGGTCAGGGCGCCGATCCGGGCGGGCATTGCTCTGGACCAGGCAGCCAGACGCGTTCCCTCGGGCAGATCCGCGCCACGCGTGTACTTACCGGTCAGGAAGCCTGAGGCCAACGGGAAAAAGGGCAGTTGTCCCAGGCCAAATTCGCGGCAGGCAGGCATGATCTCCGGCTCGATCTTCCGCTCGAGCAGGCTCCACTCGTTCTGGGCCGAGACGAATCGCACGTACCCCTTCGACCGCGCCGTCCAGTCCGCGTCGGCAATTTGCCAACCAGTGAAGTTCGAATGTCCGATGTAGCGCACGAGGCCGCGGTGCACGAGGTCGGAGAGCGCATCGAGCGTTTCCTCGATCGGCGTATGCGGGTCTGGCTGGTGCATCTGGTAGACGTCGATGTAATCCGTTCCCAGACGCCTGAGCGAGCGCTCGACCGCCTTCTCGATGTAATGACGCGACCCGCCTCTGGTGAACGGTCCCTCGCCGACCGGCATGGCGAACTTGGTCGCGATCAGCACATCCTCGCGCCGCGATCCGAGCGCTTGACCCAGAAATTCTTCGGACTTCCCATCACCGTAGATATCGGCAGTGTCGAAAAAGTTGATCCCGGCGTCGAGCGCCGCATCAACGACCGATTTCGATTGCTCGTAGTCCAGTCGCATCCCGAAATTGTTCGTCCCCAGACCAGCCAGTGACACCTGCAGCCCGGAGTTGCCCAGTCGTCGATACTTCATTCGCTCACTCCCTTGTCGTCCCAGAACGCTGGAATCGTACCTGTCACACTGATCCTACGCCCTCGACGGATCCTGGCGATCCGCGGTCTTCAGTCGTGGCGACTGTAGATCGCGCTAGAGTCAAGCGGTAGAGGCGCGGACCATGCGCTACATGAGCTGCATGAACGACATGAACGCTCCGACCAGATACGTGACGCTCCTCAGCGCAGCAATGGCGCTCGTCGCAGCCATGCTGTTGGCGTTCAGCAGCGAACCCGCTCTGGCCGAGAGCGGCATCCCGATTCCCGCTCCAGCCGGCAGCGAATGGAGAATCGTCGCCGGATACAACACCGGTACACACAACCACCATGACGGTAGCGACCCACACGCCATCGACATCGTCCGCATCGACGCGCCCACCGACTGGACAGCAGTCCTCGCGCCAGTTGACGGCACGATCTCGTACGTCGACGCCAACTGTCTGAGCATCGAGGACATCAATGGCTATGCGCACCTGCTCTGCCATTTGGAACCAAGCGGACACCTCCATCGAAACCTGCAAGTCAACGTGGGCGATCGGTTGGGTCAGGTATTCCCTGCCGGATACGACGCGAATGGCGGCATCGCTCATATCCACTACGCGATTCACACCACTTCAGGCGGCGGATACCTCCGTGACACGATCCCCTTCACCGGCATCTATGCGCTCGAAGGGCACGAGCTGCTTTGGCACGATGAATTCAATCTGCACAGCGGCCTCGAGTTCAGATCAACGAACACCCCCAACCGCATATCAGTGATCCTGTCCCCTCCGACAAATCCTGACCCCGAGCCAGAGCCGGTCTCGACCTGGACCATCCCCGCCGATGCCCCCGTCGGTGGCTGGAGAACCGTTGGCGTGCATCGCAACACATCGGTCGCGGGATTCTTCGCCAGCCTGGATGCGCCACTCAATGAGCTCAGCCTGCATGATGGACCTGGAGATACCCGCATCCGCTTTGATCCCAACGACCCGACATCGGCTGAGGTCGCTATCCGTCCCTTGCGACCCGGTCAGGCGGTTTGGGTGCGGGTTAACCCCGATGCGCCCTGGCTGCCCGCGCCGCCGCCAGAACCACGGCAAGTCACGGTGCATCTCTCAAGCGGCGCCAACCTGATCTCCTGGCAAGGCCCCGATCGAGACATTGCCGACGCCCTACAGAACATTCATCATCTGAGTCACGCCTACCAATACGATCCATACAGTGGTTCTTGGCTCTTCTGGTCGCCCGACGCGCCCGACTTCCTCAATACCCTCGAGCGCTTGCAATCGGGCGACGCGCTCTACATCGTTGTCCAAACCGGTTCCGTCTGGACCCAGCTGCCCTGATCTCACACTTCACCCTCTGGGGGAAGTCGGCACGCAGTGACGGATGGGGGCTTCCCCTCTCCCGGCCCACAGGGAAGCCCCCTCAGC
>RKRS01000002.1 GCA_007571275.1 Dehalococcoidia bacterium | reverse complement strand
GGCCTCTGCCGCGGCGTCGTCGCCTATGTGATCGACCCAGAAGGAGAGTACGCCGAGCTGGCCCGGGCGGCGGGCGGCCGGGTGTTCTCGCCGGGTCTGGCCGGTCAAGGCATGAACCCGTTCGTGATCGACCGCGCCGAGCCGGAGGAGCTGCTGCAGCGGATCGGCAGTCTGCGTCGGTTGGTCGAGGTGATGATTGGCGAGCGGCTCAGCGCCGAGCGCCGTGCGGCCCTGGACCACGCTCTGGCCAGCTACTACACGGCCACTCGTGAGCGACCTGGCTTCCGCGACTTCTACCGCTTCCTCGAAGCGGACGATCCAGAGGGTCTGGCCCAGCTGCTGCGGCCGTTCGCCTCGGGCAGCCTGCGCCATCTGCTCGCCGACCGCGGCGACGACCTACTGCACACGGAAGCGCCAGTGACGGTCTTCGACCTGCATCTGCTTGAGCCAGAGCTGCGCCCGGCCGCGGCGATGGTCTGCACCGAGACGGTCTGGGCGGCTGCCGCGCGTGAGCCCAAGCCGCGCCTGCTGGTTGTCGATGAGGTCTGGTCGATCATGCAGCACCCGGAGGGAGCGGCCTTCATGGTCTCGATGGCCAAGCGGGCTCGCAAGCACCGACTGGGCCTGCAGTTCATCACCCAGGATGTGCAGGACCTGCTGGCCGAGGACAGCTCACGCGCGATTACGGGTCACTCCGGTCGAGCCTTGCTGCAGAACGCCGCCTTCAAGCTCTTGCTGCAGCAGGACGCGGCCGCCATCGCCACGGTCGGCGAGGCCTTCGACCTGCCGGCGGAGCTGCAGCGTTGGCTGCTCTCCTGTCCGCGCGGCGACGGTCTGCTGCTGGCTCAGGGGCAACGCTTCCCGATCCGCATCGAGGCGACGCCGGAGGAGACCGAGCTGATCGAGTGGCGGCCTGGGGCTCAGGCAACCCCAGATGATCTGTCTGGAGGCGTCAGATGAGGTTCAGATGCAACCCCTTCGCTCTGTTCTCGCGCTCGCAGCCGCCTGAGCCAGTCTTGCTCGAAGTGACCGCGCCGCGCACCGGCGAGCGCACCTTGCTGGGCGTGGAGAACCTGCTGCAGGCGCTCAGCGGCGTGGACGCGCTGGCGCTGGAACTGGTCGGCGATCCGTCTGGTCTGCGCCTCCTGATCCGCACGGGCGAGTGGGCCGCGGTCCAGGCGCAGCTGGCCAGTCACTATCCGCAGGCTCGAGTCAGAGCCGTGCCGCCCGAGGCCGATCCGCTGCGGCTGAGGGTCGGTGAACAGGCCTGGTCGATGATCCTGCGCGCCTCAGGCCCAGAGTTCCTGCCGCTGCGTTCCTTCGGTGACCGCGACTTGCTCGATCCAGGCTCGGATCCGCTGCTCGCCCCCTTGGGCGCGCTCTCGGGACTGCCCGAGGGCGAACGCGCAATCAGCCGGCTGCGTCTGCGGCCCTTGCCGCCCGATTGGTCGCGCGCCTATGCGGCGCTCAGCCAACCGCCGCTACCCGCTGCGCCACCGCCGGCGCGTCCGGCCCCGTCCCAGACGGGACCGGAGCCGCTGGCGCTAATCGTGCTCGGCCTGGCCGCCTTCGCCGCCGTGCGCGGCTACGCCTGGTTCAGCGCGGGCGAGTCCTGGAAGCTGGCCCTGCTCTGCGCCGGCGCGGCCGCGGCGCTGCTGGGCGGCGGCTGGCTCTGGCGGCGCTGGCGACGTTCGCGTCAGCGCCGCTGGGACCCCCGCCTGGTGGCTGAGAAGACCTCGCGCGCTGCCTGCGAAGCCGACCTCGAGCTCGTCGTCGTGCAGCCGCCCGGCGCGCGTGCGCAGCGAGCCCGCTCACTGCTCGAACGCCTGTCCGCCGCCTACCGACACTATGACCATCCTCAAGGCGCCCGCTTCCTGCTCAGCGAGCTGGTTCGGCTGAAACAGACGCGGCCGAGCCTAGCTCCGCAACGGGTGGGCCGCTGGCGGCCGCGCAGCGTGCTCAGCCTGCGCGAGCTGGCCACGCTCTGGCATCCGCTGGGCGCGGTCAACGAGAGCGGCGAGCTGGAGCGGGCCAGGTCCAAGCTGTTGCCACCGCCGCGCGACTCGCTCAACCAAGGCGCGCTGGTCGGCTACGCCTCGGGCGACGATCCCAGGCCGCTGCGCTTCCCCGATGACCTGACCCACCGCCACCACTTCTACGTCGCCCGCACGCGGATGGGCAAGTCGACTCTGATGCGTCACCTGGTCACGCACGAGCTGGAGCGCAAGCAGCGAGGTCGTTCCCAGGACGCCGTGATCGTCGTCGATCCGCACGCCGACCTGGTCGCGGCCCTGCTCGAGCAGGCGCCAGAAGCGTTGGTAGGTGCGGTGCGGCTGATCGACCTGGCCGACTCCAGCGGCGCTGTCGGGATCAACCTGCTCGACGCGCATCTGTTCAGCGACCGCGACCGCACCGCCGACTCAGTCGTCCGCGTGGCGCGCGGGCTCTGGGAGCAGTGGGGACCGCGGATGCAATCGATCCTCGAGCAGACGGTCAAGACGCTGCACGAGGCCAACAGTCATCCGCTGACCGAGCGCGACCAGCAGCACACCATCCTGGACGGCCTGCGGCTGCTCTCTGACGACCGCTTCCGGGCGGACGTCCTGTCTCGCGTCGCCGACCCCTACCTGCTCGACTGGTGGGCGCGCGACTTCGGTGGTTGGCGGCGCGAGTACCGGGCCGAAGCGCTAGCCCCGGTCCAGACTCGGCTGACCTACTACGCCTCTTCCCGGCGCGCCCGCGCCATCCTGGGCCAGCCGCGCTCGACGATCGACCTACGGCAAACGATCCTCGAGGGTGGCGTCCTGCTCGTCTCTACGGCTCAGGGCGCCGTCGGCCGCGACGTCGCGGCGTTGGTCGGCGCTTCGCTGCTTAACCTGGTCGACTCGGTCATCCGCGAACAGGAGCGACTACCGCTGGCCCAACGGCGCGGCGCCTTGGTCGTGGTCGATGAGATGCAGACGCTGCCTGGCGTGCCGTTCGAGTCGATGCTCTCCGAGCTGGGCAAGTACGGGGCCCGCTTCGTACTCGCCACCCAGAGCCTGGCCAAGCTGGATGACCTCTCGCCGACGATGCGTCACACGCTGCTGGCCAACGTCGGCTGTCTCTGCGTCTTCCAGGTCTCGGGCGCGGACGCCCGCGAGCTGGTCTGGGAGCTGGGTCGCGAGCGGCTCTCGGAAGAGGACCTGGTCGGGCAACCGGCCCATCACTGCTACGTCCGCGCCTCCGTCGGGGTCGAGCGTCTGCCCGCGTTCTCGATGAGCGTGCGCAAGCCGGAACCTGGCGATCCGCTGCGAGCGGCGCGCATCCGTGAGGCAGCCCGCTCTTACGTCACGCCGGTCGATCTACTCGAGGCGCAGCAGGCCGAGCGTCAGCGGCAAGTGACCCGCTACCGCGACGAGCTGGCCCAGCTCAGCGCTACCGAGACGTCCGCCGCCGCGTCCAGCCAGCCGCCCAAGCGACGTCGGCAGCGCAGCAAGCGAAACAACCCAGCCGCGTGACGACGAACCGATTAACCATCGATCTACTAAGTCAGCTGGCTGAGACGCCCTTCGCCGATCGCCTGGAGCTGGCCGCGCTCAGCCGTCAGCCGCCCTCCAGCGTCTACCAGCGCGTCGGTCGAATGGCCGAGGCGGGCTGGCTCGAGTCAGTCCCTCACGCCAGTCCGCTGATCGCCCCGACCCGGCGCTACGCGCTCTCCGCCGCCGGACTGCGCGTCGTGGCTCGCGAGCGAGAGGTTGATGCAGCCGAGCTGCTGCGCTCGCGGCCAGTCTCGGAGCAGTGGCGACGTCTGCTCCTCCAGCGGCTTGAGACGGTCGCCACGCTCTACCGTCTGGCGGCGAGCGTGGC
>RKRS01000197.1 GCA_007571275.1 Dehalococcoidia bacterium | reverse complement strand
GAGTGCAGACTGAGTACTACGGCGGGGGGGGGCCGCTCGTGCCTGTCTCGGGCACGCGCGGCGCCGGAATGAGCGAGCTGCTCGACACTCTGCGGCTCGTCGCCGATATCTCCGAGTGCTCAGCTAAGCCCGATCGCCGCGCCGCCGGTGTGGTCCTCGAGGCGGAGCTTGACCGTCGCCAGGGACCGCGAACCACGCTACTCGTGCAGCAAGGCACTCTGCGCCAGGGCGACTCGGTGCTCGTTGGTCAGACCTGGGGTCGGATTAAGGCGATGACCGACTTTACCGGTCGTCGGATCCGCGAGGCGGGACCGTCAACGCCGGTGGTTGTGCTCGGTCTGCAGGATGTCGCCGATGCCGGCGATTCATTCCGCGCGGTCGGCAGCGACCGCGAAGCGAAGCGCATCTACGAGCAGGCCCGACGAGAGCGCGAGGCCCGCGACGCGCAGATTCAGCATTCCGCGACGCTCGACGCGCTGTTCGGGGAAATTTCGCGCGGCGACGTCTCTGCGCTCAACCTGATCGTCAAAACCGACGTGGTTGGCTCGGTCGAAGCCCTGCGCGATTCGCTGGAGCGACTCTCCAACGAGGAAGTCGCAGTCAAGGTGATCCACGCCGCGGCCGGCCCGGTGTCGGTAGCGGACGTCAACCTGGCTCTCGCCTCAGAGGGACTGGTGATCGCGTTCAGTGCGCCGGTCGAACCGGGCGCTGAACGGCTGGCCGAGCAGGAAGGGATCGAGGTTCGCAGTTATTCAATCATCTATGAGGTGATTGAAGAGGTTGAAGCGGCGATCAGCGGCCTGCTCGAGCCGGTCCAGATGCAGGTCGTCGACGGACACGCTGAAGTGCTGCAGGTCTTCCCGATTCGCGGACTGGGCAATATCGCCGGCTGCCGTTCGCTCGACGGAACCATCCGCCGCGACGCTCGGGTGCACGTCTACCGTAACGGCGAGCAGATCGCCGACTCTCAGATTTCCAGCCTGCGGCGGTTCCAGGACACGGTGCAGGAGGTCGATGCGGGTCAGGAGTTCGGGGTCGCGTTGGCGAGCTTCGACGCGTTCCGCTCCGGCGATCAGCTGGAGTTCTTCCACATCGAGACACAGTCGCGGATCGTCCAGGGTGGCGAAATCCGCAACGTGTCGCGCTAAGCGCCGAGCGACGTGGCGACGAACATGGCACGCACTTCCCGACCGTACGCCGCGCGCGATGCTCGCGGCCTCGACCGGATGGAACGCGTCAATGACCTGCTGCGCGACACCATCGCGGAGGTGGTCGCACGAGAACTGAAGGATCCGCGCCTCGATCTTGCATTGCTCAGTGTGACCGAAGTACGAGCATCCCGAGACTTTCGCAACGCAACCGTATTGATTTCGGTCATGGCCGCGCCGGACTCGACGGACGATGAGCATGCCGCGGCGGCCGACGCCGCGGTCGATGCGCTGACACATGCCGCGCCATTCATCCACAGAACGATTCGACGGCGTTTACACATGAAGCGAATCCCCTGGCCCGCGTTTGAATTGGATCCGCGGATCGCCGGATCGGCGGCAATTCAGGAGCGTCTTCGCGATCTCGCCAGCACCGGGCCCGGATCATGACCCGCCGTCGTCGTGAACGCCATCATCCCGGCGCCGTCTTTCTCGTCGACAAGCCCAAGGGCCCGACCTCCCACGACATTGTGCGCGATATCCGCCGTTGGACCGGGCTACGTCGCGTCGGGCATGGCGGTACGCTCGACCCGCTGGCCAGCGGACTGTTACCCATCTTCGTCGGCGCCGCTACCCGGCTGAATGAGTATCTCGCCTCCTACCGCAAGTCCTACGAGGCCACCATCCTGCTCGGCCAGGCGACCGATACCGACGATAGTCAGGGACAGGTCATCTCGACCGCCCCGGTTCCGCCGCTCAGCACAGAGCAAATCGACGCCGCACTCGAACAGTTCCGCGGGGAGATCGAGCAGGTCCCGCCGCAGTACAGCGCAATCAAGCGCGCCGGCGTCGCCGCCTATCGCTCAGCCCGCGCAGGCGAGCATGTCGAGATCGAAGCGCGAGCGGTCATCGTGCACGAGCTGGCCGCCAGCTCGGTTGCTCTTCCTTATCTGACCCTGACCATGTCAGTCAGCACCGGCACCTATGTGCGGGCGATCGCGCGCGACCTCGGTGAAGCCATCGGCTGTGGCGCGCACGTCACCGAGATGCGGCGTACCGGGATCGGGGAGAAGACAGCCGTAGACGGTCACACGCTGGAAGCCATGCAGGCGGCGGCTGAAGCTGGAGATATCTGGTCGCTCGCCGTCTCTCCCGCCGAACTCTTTCCCGACTGGCCGCACTTCCACCTCCACGGCGAGCAGCTGCAACGGATCAAACGCGGCCAGAAAATCCGCCACGCGCCTGTTGATGGCTGGGACAAGGCGTTGGCGCTCAACGCCGAGAACCACGTCACGGCCGTGCTGCGACGCGACGAGTTCAGCTCCGCGACGTGGCAGCCGGAAAAGGTGCTAGCGGCGGGTTAATTCGTCGTGCTTGCTGGCATCGAGAACAGCAGGGCCAGGGAATCACGCTCGGCGACCAACGAGTAAGGCGCGTTGGCCTCCAGCAGTACGCCTTCTCCCGCGGTCAGCGTGGCGCTGTCGTCCAGCGTCCCGATCGCGACTTCGCCTTCGGCGACGATCAACGCGGTGGGGCCGCTGGTTTCACGATTGAGAGCTCGTTGGCCAGCCGGCAGCCGAATCGCTTCTGAGGCCAGGTTGGATACCGTGCCGGATATGAGAGGATGGAGCGCGCCGCCTGTACTGGCCGTGATGCGACGCAAGGACATGGTTACCCGATTCCGGCGTTTGTGAGGTAGTCGAGCAGGTCCTGCACCGTGCGGATTTCGGCAGCGTCTTCCTCGGGAATCTCCAGCTGGATCTCGTCCGTCGAGAACTCTTCTTCGACCGCGATGGTCAGGTCAACGATGTCGAGCGAATCCGCGTCCAGGTCGTCGATCAGGTGAGCCTCGGCCGTGACCTTGTCCAGCGGTTGACGGAGCTGGTCGGCGACCAGTTGGCAGACACGAGCTGCAAGGCTGTTGTCGTCGGACATGTGGCGGTTCCCGTTCAACTGATCAGTGCAGTGAGCTGTCAGATGTCTGCCAACTGTTGTCGGTCTCTGCAGAGGGTAGCGGTCAGTTGTCGACCCGTGAGAGCGCGACAACGCCGTTCTGTCCGCCAAATCCGAAGCCATTGACCAGCGCGACATTGAGCGGGCAATCTCGAGCCTCATTGGGAACATAATCGAGGTCGCAGCTGGGGTCGGGCGTGTCATGGTTGATCGTGGGTGGCAGAACGCCGTGGTAGAGCGCCAGGGCCGTGGCAGCGGCGGAGAGAGCGCCGGCCGCTCCCATCAGATGACCGGTCATTGATTTCACCGATGACACCGCGAGATGGTCAGCGTGATCACCGAACACGGTTCGAATCGCGTGGGTTTCGATCGCATCGTTGAGCGGCGTCGACGTGCCGTGCGCGCAGATGTAGCCGATTTCGTCGGGATTGAGTCCTGAGTTGCGCAGCGCGATCGCCATCGCACGGGCGGCCCCGTCGCCGTCGGGATCCGGCGCGGTGATGTGATAGGCGTCCGCGGTTCTGCCGCCGCCGAGCACTTCGGCGTATATCCGAGCGCCACGCGCCCGTGCGCTGGCCAGCGACTCCGTCACACAGACCACAGCGCCTTCGCCAAAGACGAAGCCGTCGCGATCTTTGTCGAATGGACGTGAGGCGGACTGGGGGTCGTCGTTGCGCCTCGAGAGCGCCTGCATGTTCGCCAGACCGGAAATTCCGAGCGCCGAGACGTTCGATTCCGTGCCGCCGGTCAGGGCCAGGG
>RKRS01000166.1 GCA_007571275.1 Dehalococcoidia bacterium | reverse complement strand
TACGCACGTAGACGCAGCTCGCGGCAGTCGTCTGGACGGGGAGTTCGATTCGCCCCCGTCTCCACCAACCCCTGACTGACTCGCCGCTTTGGCGCACACGGCGTGACGCTACCAGTTGATTCTGGCGGCCAGCTCACGGCTCCGGTTCCCGAATTCGAGACAGCCCTGCGGCTTGGCAGCCACTACAGGAGGGAATGTACGAGTTCGTGAACTAACGTGAAATTCTCGATCTGCTCTTTCCAGCTTGTGATGTACTCTGCAATGAACTGACCCGGCAGGCTCAGTGTCGGGCGGACAGTATCTGACGGAGTGGTCCCGTCACAGGAGGTACGAATGAGCGAGCGAAACTATTGGCAACGGATGCGCCGACGGCAAATGTCGCGTCGCGCGCTGCTTGGAGCGTCCGCCCGCGCTGGCGTCGGCGCCGCCGGCCTGGCCTTGGTCGGCTGTGGCGACGACGACGATGCGCAGTCAGCGGCCCAGGTCCAGCAGACTACGCAGCAGGCCGACCAAAGCGCCATGCAGCAGCAGTCCGGCCAGGGCGCCATGCAACAGCAGGCTGATGCCGATCAGCAGGCCATGCAGGCAGATCAGCAAGAGGCCATGGACGAACAGCAGGGGCAGCAGCAGGCTGTCTCCGCTGCGCCCCAGGGGATCATCTCCGGCGGCAAGCGCGTCGCTCCTTTCGTCGGCCCTTATTCGGGTGACCCGCCAACCCTCGACCCGTACGAGAACCTGACCTACCGCGCCCAGATCCCATCTGGCTTCCACTACTCGAAGCTGATTCAGGCGATCAGCGGCGGCGACGGAGTCAACCCCGGTAACACGGCGCAGTACGAGAACGACCTCGCCGCGACGATGCCGGAAATCCCGGAGCCGACAACGTATGTCTTCACCATCCGTGAAGACGCGAATTGGCACGACGTTGACCCGCTCAACGGCCGCGCCATCACGCTGCAGGACATCGTCGCCACCCACGACCGTTTCCAGGAGCTGGAAACGGCGAACAATGCCAGCTGGAACGCGGTGATCTCCTCGTTTGAGCCTGGCGAAGACAACTCGCTGACGATCCGCCTGCACGAGCCTCACGCGCCGTTCCTGACGCTGGCCGGCTCTTCCCAGCATCTCTGGATCATCCCTCAGGAGATCGTTGACGACGGCACCGTCGCCCAGCGCCCGGTCGGCTCTGGCCCCTGGATCTTCGATGACTTCGAGCCAGGCGTTGCGATCAACTGGCGTCGCAACCCGAACTGGTACCGCAGCCGCGATTACGTCAACAACATGATCAGCTCCGGCGCCGGTGGCTATAACGGCATCTCTGGTGTTGATCCACAGCTCTTCCCGTTGATGGATGGCATTACGGCGACGATGAACGGCGACACCAATGTGCTGATTCCCGCGCTTGGTGATGGCGCGCTCGACTTCTCACAGCTCTCGCCCGCGATCTACAAGCAGGCCCGCGAAGCGGCGCCGCAGATCGAGGACAACGGCTACGTCTTCACACTCAACACCGTGCCCGGCGGTTTCTACTTCAACTACTCGATCCCGCCCTGGAATGATGTCCGTGTGCGTCAGGCGCTGTCGTTGTCGATGGACCGCGATGGCGTCCTTGCTGCGACAGACGACACAGGTCGCGGCGGCTGGCACAGCCCGCTCTCCCAGATTGCTCCATACTGGCTCGACCCCAAGGACCTCGACACCTTCGGCGAGCAGTTTGAGGGCGAGGACTCTGGCGTCCTCTTCCACCGTGATCTGGCCAAGGCGCGACAGTTGCTTGACGCCGCCGGCTACCCCGAAGGCATCCGTGCCACACTGCACGGTACCGCCGACTACGGCGCCACCGTGGTCAACCTGTACGAGGCCTGCGCCGCGACCGCGGCTGAGGCGGGCTTCCAGTTCGAGTTCTTCTTCAAGGAGTATGCGGCCTACATCGCCTCGATCTTCCGCGGTAACTTCCCGGACGACTGGGACGGCGAGTCCAGCCACCTGGGCATCGGCCCGCTCTACGGCGGCGCCACCGACCCGCATGACATCTGGGCGGCGGTCTACGACCGCTCCTCCGGTCGGCACAACTGGGGCTCGGGCGGTCGCACGCCGGACGGCCTCGCGTCAGTCATGGAGATCGACACGGGCGGCAACGCCGAGGCCTGGAGTCACCCGAACGCCGTCTCCGGCGGCGGCCCGGAAACCGACGAGCGCCTGCACGAGATGTTCAAGACGCAGAAGGGCCTACTCGACTTCGAAGAGCGTCTGGCCTTCACGCAGGACATCCAGCGCTACATGTCGACCAAGATGTACATGGTTCCCTACGTTGCAGGGCCTGGCGTCTACGCCTTCAACCCGTGGATGAAGCAGCTGGACCCACGTACCGGCACCGTCATCGACAATGCCGATCAGCGCATGTGGCCCAAGGCCAACTACGCCTGGGGCACCGAGGGCGAGCCACTGTTCATGCTCGACCAGGGCGTCAAGGATCAGTACACCTAGGCGCATACATTAACTCAGCAGGAGGCGCAGCTCAGATCGGTGTCAACCCGTCTGATAGCTGCGCCTCCTGTTGGTGCCTCTCTCCAGTGATCGCTTCTCAACAAGTGTCTCCGCTCTGACAGCCGGGTACCTGACCTGCTGCTAAGGATGAACCGCGATGCGACAGTACATCATCCGTCGAATCCTGCTGATCATCCCAACGATGATCGGAGTCACGATGGTCGTCTCGCTGCTCACCCAGCTGCTGCCTGGTGACTTCATCGATGTCATGCTGGCTGACCACATGGGCTCCGGCGAGGACCGCGAGGTGTTCCGCAAGCAGCTTGAGGATCAGCTTGGCTGGAATGATCCCTGGATTGTGCAATACGGCAACTGGCTCTGGCAGCTCCTGCAAGGCGATCTGGGGACGTCCTTCATTGGCGGCTTCCAAACCGTCAACGAAGAGCTACGTACACGAATACCGGTGACGCTCGAACTTGGCGTGCTCTCGATGATCGTCGGGATCATCATCGCCCTGCCAGTTGGCATCGTCTCCGCGATTCGTCAAGATACCTGGATCGACTACATCATGCGCGGCGGCGCGATCATTGCGCTCGCGATTCCCGGATTCTGGCTCGCAGTGCTGACAATCCGGATTATTTTCCCTCAGCTCGGTCTGCCTTCGTTACCCCTTGTCTACAGTGACCCAACCGAGAACCTGGCCGAGAATCTACGCCACATGTACGTTCCGGCGATCGTGCTCGGCATCGGCCTGGCTGGACCGGTGATGCGACTCACACGAGGCGAAATGCTCGAGGTCCTGCGTCAGGACTACGTCCGCACGGCACGCGCCAAAGGACTCCAGGAAAACGCAGTTATCGTGCGCCACGCGATGCGTAATGCTCTGATTCCGGTTCTCACCTTGGTTGGCCTGCAGGCCAGCATCCTGGTCGGCGGTTCGGTGATTATGGAATCCATCTTCACCCTACCAGGCATGGGGCTGCGCATGATCACTGCGCTCACCGACCGCGACATCCCTGTCGTCATGGGAATCATGGTGGTCGTCGCGCTGGTCGTAATCATCGCCAACCTCCTTGTCGATATCGCATATTCGTTGGTCGACCCTAGAATCCGCTACGACTAAGCGCTGACGCTGCAAAATCAGGAACCCAGACGGCGACAACCCAGGGAGCCGGACGATGTCAGAAGCCCAGAGTTCCGTTGCTGAAGAAGTCGTGCTCGACGATGGTGGCTTTACCAATTGGGCGCGGGAGCAGATGCAGCTGCTCATCGACCGGGCCGTATCCAGCCCGATCGGGTTCATCACCGCCTTCGCCACGCTGATCGTGGCCGCCTCGGCTGGCTTTTTGGTCGCCGTGGTGGTGATGCCCTACTGGATGTATCGACGCAAGAAGCTCATGGGCGCCTTGGGCGCGTTCATTCTGCTGCTCTGCGTAGTCGTTGCTGCAATTGCGCCGCTGCTACAAACTGTTGAGCAAGATCCCGACGCAGTTCGCGTGGCGCCTTACACCAAGGCTGTGTTCTCAGACCGTTTCCTCTCCCCCAACCTCGACCATGTGATGGGTACTGACAACCAGGGCCGTGACATCGTTTCGCGGATCGTCTACGGCTCCGAAGTCACGATCCTTGTAGGTATCGGCTCTGTGATCGTGACAGCGGTGCTGTCCACGATCATTGGCCTGATATCTGGTTACTTCGCAGGTGCCGGCGCTACTTGGTCGATGCGCGCGCCACGGGTGATCCTCGATATACCGATCCCAATCGTTTGGTGGCTGTTAGCTTTGCCGTTCGCGCTGTTGGTCTTCGCCCTGCAACTCGCTTTCAAACTGGTCGACGTACTGACGCTTGGTCTGCTCAACCGGCCGCTCGAACGTGTTTTGGATGATCTCACACGCAACATGCCTATGCGTAATGGCCCGCTGCCTGACCCTGACATCATCATTCAGCGGATCGTCGACGTGTGGAACGCGTTCCCTGCCATCTTCCTGATCCTGGCGGTGATCGCTATCATCGGCGCCGGCGGGACTGGCTTCCTCGGTCTCGGCTTCGGGCCCGCTTTCGGACCCCAGGCAGAGATCGGCGATGAGTGGTTCTGGGATGTCTTCCCGCGCACAACGACCGTAATTCTGACGGTTGCCCTGGTGCTTGCCGCCGGCAACTCGCGCGTTGTGCGTGGCGCTGTGCTCGCCACCCGCGCCGCCCAGTACGTAGAGGCAGCCCGCACACTAGGCGCATCCAACGCGCGAATCATGGTCGCTCACATCGTGCCCAACATCATGGCCACGATCATCATCCTTGCCTCGCTCAATTTGGGCGCCGCAGTACTGATTGAGGCCGCCATCTCCTTCCTCGGTTTCGGTATCCCGCCGCCCTTCCCGACCTGGGGTCGCGACCTGGGTCAGATCGCTCTGATCTACGCAACCGAAGCCCCCTGGATGGCGATCTTCCCCGGGCTTGCAATCATGATTGCCGTCTTCGGGTTCAATATGATGGGCGACGCCCTGCGCGACATCCTGGATCCTCGCCTGCGCGGCACCTGACCCCACACAACCAACGCCAACTCAACGGGGCCACTTCGCTATGGAGTGGCCCCGTTCGTTTGCCAGAGCCATGGAGCTACTTGCGGCGAAACTCACGTAACACGTCGTCCGCGCTGATCTCAATCAGCGTCGGGCGGCCATGCGGACAGGAGTGCGGCTGGGCGCAGCGCTCGAGATCGCGCAAGAGCGTCGCCATTGCGGTGGTGTCCAGCACCTGCCCACGCCGGACCGAGCCATGGCAGGCGGCGGAGACCGCCGCCCGATCGAAGCGCTGCGGCTCGGCCAGGCCCGGGTCGAGATCGGACAGTATGCCTCGCACCAACGCCTGGGCGTCCACAGTGGCGAGCGCGCCGGGCACTGCGCGCAACCTCAAGGCGCGCTCGCCGAACAGTTCCGCCTCAAAGCCCAGATAACGTAGCTGCGCCTCCGCCGCTTCCCAGTTGAGCGCCTCATCCGCATCCAACGCGAGCAGAAGCGGCTCGAGTAGCGGTTGCCTTGCGGAGGCAGGCTCGTTCGAGTGAGCCAGCAACCGTTCGTACATCACCCGCTCATGCGCCCCGTGTTGGTCGACCAGGACCAAGCCGGCCGGTCCCTCGGCGATGATGAAGGTGCGGTGTAATTGACCAATCATTCGCAGCGGGGGCAGCGCTGTGGCCGCAGTTTCCGCCTGCGTCTCAAACTGCGGAGCCAGCGCTGGCTCGGCGACGATCTGTTGACGAAGCTCAGGGGCGGGCATCGCCAGACGCGGCGTGGGCGCCGAGCCCGTGGCCCGCTCAGCCGCGGCCAGGGCCGCGAGCCCGGCGTCGTCTGCGTACTCCAGATCCGACGACCAGCGCCGCGGCGCTGCGTAGCGGTCGCGCGACAACGCCTCGCGGATCGCGCGTTGGAGCATGGAGAACGCCGCGTCGGAGTCGCGCAGCTTGACCTCAGTCTTGGCCGGGTGGATGTTGACGTCGACCGCCTCAGGCGGTACTCGCAGCCGCGCCACGATCAGTGGAAACTCGCCCGCGCCCAGCCAGTCGCGGTACGCTTCCTGCACCGCGTACGACAGTCGGCGATCATGCACCGGTCGTCCATTGACGAAGAGCCGCATCCGCTCGCGCGTGCGCCGCGCGTCGTCCGACGCCCCGGCAAAGCCGTCCAGCGACAGACCGAACCGCTCGGATTGCGCCTCAAGCCAGACCGCCCGCTGCGCTGCGACGGAACTGAACACGGACGCCAGTCCCTCGCGTAGCGCCGCTTCCTGATCGAGTCCATCCACCGCTTCGTGTTCGAGTGGTGTGCGACTATCCACGGTGACGCGCAGCGAGCACTCGGGATGGGCCAGGACCACATCGGAAGCCACCCGTAGCAATGCGGCGCGTTCGGCTCGCGCGCCGGCCAGGAACGCACGACGGGCCGGTTGGGCGGCGAACAGATCGACGACCTCCACCGACGTGCCAACTGCCCGCGCCGCGGGGCGTAGACCGCTCGTACTGCCTCGTTCAAATTCGATCAGGCTGGCCGCGCTCGACTCCGCCGTTCTGGTTGTGAGTCGCAGTCGCCCGGCCGCGGCCGCGATCGCTGGCAGCGCCTCGCCACGAAAGCCGTAGCTGGAAAGACGACTCAAATCTTCGACGCTCCCCAATTTCGAGGTCGCATGCCGCTGGAAGGCGAGCGCTACCTGCTCGGCGGGGACGCCGACCCCGTCATCGTGCACCGCAATGCGATCTCGTCCGGCTCCACTGATCTCCACCGCGATCCGCCGCGCGCCTGCATCAAGCGCGTTTTCCAGCAGCTCCTTCAGCACGGCCGCCGGCCGCTCGATCACTTCGCCCGCCGCGATCTGCGCGGCGACCAGCTCGGGTAGCTCGCGAATTGGCCGTTGCGCCGCTACGGTCGCCATCTGCTCCGTCGACTGAAGCGTCGTCATATCCCAGCCTCCGCGACTCCGCCTGAACGTAGACCGCGCAGTTCTGATCGGGCCTGATCGCGCAGCGCGTAGAGCGCCGAAATCGCCTCCAGGGGCGTAATCCCGTCCACGTCAAGATCAGCCAGATCGCGCAACATCGGATGCCCGGGCGGCGGCATCAGCATCAGCTGGGGAGATTGGGGCGTCACCGGCGCGGACAGGATCTCGGCCGGGGCGCTCGGTCGCTGCTCCAGCTCGTCCAACAGGCGGCGAGCCCGTTCAATCACTTCGATAGGCAAGCCAGCCTGGGCCGCCACATGCACGCCGTATGAGCGGTCGGCCGCGCCGGGAGCGATGCGATACAGAAACTCGATCTGACCCTCAGCCGTTTCCTCGACCTGCACGGCGGAGTTAGCTACGCGAGACAGACTGCCCGAGAGCGAGGTGAGCTCATGAAAATGGGTCGCGAACAGCGTTCTCGGGCCGCGCTCGGCCCGATCGGACTGACACCCTCCGGCCAGCGATTCGGCCACAGCCTGAGCGATGGCCAGGCCGTCCCAGGTTGAGGTGCCGCGGCCAATCTCGTCCAGCAGTACCAACGACCTCGCCGTCGCTCCATGCAGCAGGCGGGCGGTCTCCAGCATCTCGACCATGAACGTCGAGCGACCCGCGGCCAGATCGTCGTGCGCGCCGACTCGAGCGAAGATGCGATCGACCAGACCGATCCGGGCTCGCTCGGCCGGCACGAACGATCCCGCCTGGGCCAGGATGACGATCAGCGCGGACTGGCGCAGATAGGTTGACTTGCCCGCCATATTGGGGCCGGTGACCAGGAGTAACTGCGGCGCCTGCAGGCCATCGTCAGCGAGACGCAGGTCATTCGGTACGAACGCTCCCTGGGCCGATGCGGCCTCGACGATCGGATGTCGGCCGCCCTCGATCTCGAGCGCGCCAGTATGATCGAGCGCCGGGCGCGTCCAGGCTTGTTCGGCTGCGACCGTGGCCAGCGCGCAAGCTGCGTCGAGCCGGGCCAGGGCGCCCGCGATCCGCTGCACCGATTCCGCCTCAGCCACGAGCGCCTGACGCAACCGTTCAACACAGGCCTGCTCCGCTTCGGCCAGCCGGTCCTCTGCTGTCTCCAGCTGCTGTTCTATTGCTCGCAACCGAGGTTCGCTGAAGCGTTCCCGATCACGCAGAGACTGCCGCCGTTCCCAGGTCTCGGGCGCATGCCGGGACTGTGAGCGGTTCAGCTCGATGTGATAGCCGAACGTACGGTGGTACCCCACTCGCAGTCCCGCGATGCCGGTTTCCGCCTGTAGCTCTGATTCCAGTCGTAAGAGTCGTTCACGCGCCTGTTCCAGCACTACTCGCTGACGATCAATCTCGGCGTCCACACCTGGCCGCACCACGCCACGACCAAACTCTGCCGCCGGACGCTCCTCCAGCGCCTGAGACATTCGCTCAGCTGCCTCGGGAACCGGCTCCAACCGCTCCACGAGCGCGCATAGCGCTCCATCCTCCTCGATCGCCGCCTCACGAAGCATGGCTGACAACTCGGCCGCCGACAGCAATCCACGAGCCAGGGTGGCTAACTCGAGCGGCAGCGCCAACCCGGACGCCGCCCGTCCGAACAATCGCTCGATATCGGCGGAGCCTCGCAGTCGCGCGGCCAGCCCCCGACGCAGGGCGGGGCGGCGGACCAAGCCCTCGACCCGGTCCAGTCGCCGCCCGATTCGCTCGAGGTCAAGGAGCGGAGAAAGCACCGCCGTCCGCAGCCAGCGTCGGCCCGGCGCCGAGCCACAGCGATCCACCACTTCCAGCAGCGTGCGCGGACCCGAGCCACGCGCCTCAATCGGCCCCGCTGTAGACACGGCCAAGGCTCGCTGGGTCGCCTGGTCCCACTGCAAGTGCGCCTCGGCCTCGAACCAGCGCGGTCGAGAGAGATGCCGTAGCATCTCGCCTCGCCCCTGCCCGGCTGACGTCTCGGGATCCGGCAAGGCGACGCGCAGATAGCTGAGTAATGCTCCCACGGCGCCCAAAGCGACGCTGTCCTGATCCAGGCCAAAGGCAGCGGCGGGCGCTCCGTACTGGGCCTGCAACATGCGTTCGGCCTGGTCGGCGCGAAACTCGAACTGCGGGCGTCGGGTGACGGGCAGATGCAGCGCCGCTGGCTCGCCATCCTCCGGCAGCAGTAGCTCGCGCGCGCCCAACCGTTCAAGCAGGTCGGCGGCCTGCCGCCAAAGCGTGTCCGCCTGATCCGCTGCTCCGCCGAGCTCGGCGAGATGACAGGCGCCAGTGGTGATGTCGGCCGCGGCGACGCCCAGCTGCATGGCGCGACGAGATCGACGGAGCAACACCGCCGCGCAGGCAGAGGCCTCGCCCGCTTCCAGCAATGAGGGCTCAAGCGCCGTGCCTGGCGAGACCACCCGCACCACGCCGCGCTTGACCAGTCCGCGGGATGCGTGAGGGTGCTCGAGCTGCTCGCAGATCGCCACCCGATGGCCACGCTCGATCAGTCTGGTCAGGTGCTGCTCGACCGAGCGCACCGGCACCCCGGCCAGAGGCGAGCGCAATCCGCCGCCCATCGGCTTCGAGGTCAGGGCGATATCCAGCTCATCCGCCAGCAGCTTCGCATCCTCATCGAACGTCTCATAGAAATCACCCAGCCGGAACAGCAGGATCGCGTCCGGATAGCGAGCCTTCAGATCCAGATACTGCCGTCGAACCGGTGTCACCATGCCACATAGCCTATACGCGATCTACACGTTACCGTGTATCACGATCAAGATTATCTGAGTAACTGCTGATGCAGTTTATCAATTGCAAACAGATCATGGGCGCATGACCATATGATCTGGACGCTTCGTTGGTAGCGGTGTGCAGTCTGTGGACAACCGAGAACGAGAGCGGGCGGCTCAGACCACCGAGAGCATGGTCAGGAAGCGGTCCTCCACCCGAATCGCGTCGGGCGCGATCTCGCGGCAGGCATCGCAGTGGATGCAGCTGGGTTCGTGAATCCGCCAGTCCCCCTGGGCCTCGGACGCATCGTCGTCCTCTGCGCCCTCGACAGGCGCTCGCGCGATACAGCTCGTGGGGCAGAGCGCCGCGGCTTCTTCCAGGGCTGGATCGGATTGATCCGTAATCAGGTAGCGAGTCAAGCCGGGCGCGACTCGCGCCGGATCCCGCTTCTCCTCGATATGCACGTCCAGCTCATCGCGGAAGTAGTTGACCAACCCGCGCACCGCGTATGGCGTGAACTGACCGTGCAGACAATTCGCGTTCTGCAGCGTCTTGTCGATCGCGCCGATCCGCTCCAGGTCTTCCTGACGGCCGTCGCCATGCATGATTCGTTCGAGCACTTCGACCAACCGCTGGGAGCCGCCGTGGCAGGTCGTGCAGCGACCGCACGATTCGTCCTCGCAGAACTCTGAGAAGTACTTGGTCAGATCGACCGCCGAGGCGCGTTCATCGAACAGAATCAGCCCGCCTGAGCCGAGCAGCACGCCGCGCTCGGTGAAGGGCGGACGCTCGAGTTTGAGCCCGAGGTCGGAGGCGGGCAGCAGACCGCCGAGCGGTCCGCCTGGTTGGATGCCCTTGGGCGTGTGACCGTCGGGCGGACCGCCGCCGCAGCCGAGCAGGAGTTCGTCCATGCCCATCCCAAATGGCACCTCAAGAATGCCCGGGCGCTCGAGCGCGCCCGAGATCGAGAACATCTTCGTGCCCGGGTCTGACTCCGTGCCGTGCTGGCGATACCAGGCGGCGCCGTTGCGGACAATCAGCGGCACATTGGCGTAGGTCTCGGTGTTGTTGACATTCGAGGGCTCGGAGAAGACGCCCTTTTGCGCCGGGAACGGCGGGCGAATCTTGGGCATCCCGCGCAGACCTTCGACCGAAGCGATCAACCCCGTCTCCTCGCCGCAGACATACGACCCCGCGCCGCGCGTGATTTCCAGGTCGAAGTCGAACCCGGACCCGAAAATGTCCTGGCCGATCACGCCACGCGCCCGCGCCTGTTCGAGCGCCAACTCCATGCGCGCAATCGAGAGCGGATACTCATCACGGATGTAGATGAATCCGTAATCAGCCCCGGTAGCCTTGCCCGCGATCGCCATGCCTTCGATCACCAGGTGCGGGTCGGATTCCATCAGCACTCGGTTGACGAACGCGCCGGGGTCGCCTTCATCGGCGTTGCAGACCAGGTACTTGGTCGGACCGGGCGCGCCGAGCAGGAACTTCCACTTCTGTCCGGCGGGGAATCCGCCGCCGCCGCGGCCGCCGACGCCAGCCGCCAGCACGAGGTCGCAGATCGCCATCGGATCCATCCCGACCGCGTGGTCCAGCGCCTCGTACGCGCCTACGGCGATCGCTTCGTCAATCGATTCTGGATCGATCACGCCCATCCACTGCATCAGACGCCGCTCCTGCGGGCCCCAGAACGGGTGATCGCTCAGCGCAGGGATACCAGGCGCGGGCGTACGGGCGCCGATCAGCCATTGCGCGGCCTGTTCGGTCGGGTTGTCGCCCAAGGCGGCCGCCAGAAACTCGCTGGCCTGCTCGGGACGGACCGGTCCGTAGACCACCGCGCCCATATCCGGTCGTTCCACTTCAACCACCGGCTCGAGCCAGGACAGACCCAACGTGCCCACACGCATCAGATCAACATCGAGCTCGGCTGCCGGCGCCGGCAGCGCTTCCCAGAGGCGATCGGCCTCGGCGGCGACGGATGAGGTGGACAGATCGACCCGCACGAGTGGTCGTGTCGGGGAACGACGCGGAGCCGCGGCCAGCTCGGCGGCTTCACGAATTTCTTCGTATGCACTGCTCATGACACCGCCCCATCACTCGTCGAATCGTGCGCATGCTCGGATCCATACGTCGTCTCGGCGTCGACGAATGTCGCCGGAGCGATCTTGATCGGTCGCTCCGGCCAGGTCAGCGGATCTTCGCCCTGCTTGAGCCGGCGGGCCAGTTTGACCGACTCCACCATTGAGAGCGGGCCGATCACGCGCCCATTGACCCAGACCATCGGCGCCTTCTCGCAGGTGCCGTTGCACTGGCCCAGCCACAATCCCAATTCGTCATCGGGGGTGTTCTCGCCCAGCCGGCAGCCGAATTCGGCCTCGAAGATGCGCCTCACCCGGTCGCCGCCGACCACCCGGCAGGATGGCCCCGAGCACCACGTCACCAGCGTTTTGGGCGGTGGCGAGTGCCGAAACTCGGCATAGAACGTGGCGGGGCCGTAGACTTGCGCCTCGGTCACGCGCAGGTGACGCGCGATCAGGCGGATCGCGTCACGCGAGATCCAGCCCAGTTCCGCTTGCGCCAGATGCAGGGCGCGCAGCATCTGCCCCTGATGACGCGGCAACTGTTGAAGAAGTCCAGCGAACCGTTCCATCCCTGCTCCCGTCCCCCGCTTGACGGTTGAGCGCGGCCAGGCGCAGATACAGCGCCAACCGCACGCGTTAAGCAGATGCTATCCGCGCCTCAGACAGGGGACAAGCCGAGCACGCCTACAGACGCTTCCTGCTACTGAAGCAGAGGTAGTCATCGACCCAGCGCCCTAGGCGTTGTAGTTGAGTCGCAAGCCCGGGCGCGGCCATTGGCACGAAACCAGGCGGCCTGTGGTCGAGAGTGTGATGTAGGCCGTACGCATGTCGGCGCCACCGAAGCAGATGTTCGTGGTCAGCGGATCATCACCCACAGCGACGTGCTCGACTTCCCTGGTATCAGGATCAATCACCGTGATCCCGCCAGGGCCAATCGTGGCCACGCAGACCTTGCCTGATTCCTCCACAGCGAGTGAATCAAACAGGGTGTAACCGCTGGCGTTGGCAATGAACGCGTTGAATCCAGCTGCCGCGCTGTCGGCCGCGAGTACGCCCGGCTCGGCGATCTCCCAGCCAAACAGACGCCCGGTTGGCGTTTCAGCGATGTAGACCCGCTTCTCATCAGGCGAGAGACCGACGCCGTTGGCGCCGCCGGGAATCGGGAAGGCGGCGCGAGAAATATGGCTGCCGTCGGCCGTCGCGTAATAGAGCGCGCCCAGGTCACGGTCGAATTCTCGGTTCTTGCCCAGGTCGGAGAACCAGAAGCCGCCGGCGTTGTCGAAAACGATATCGTTCGGTCCCTTGAGCGAAATGCCATCGCACTCGGTGTAGACGGTTTCGACAGCGCCAGTCTCGATGTTCACCCGGTGGATCGAGCCGCCCGTATAGTCATCCGGCTGAGGGCCTGGCAAGATCCGACCACCCGTACGGTTCCAGCGAAAGCCGTCTTTGTTGGTGCGCCAGACAAGCCCGTCCGG
>RKRS01000097.1 GCA_007571275.1 Dehalococcoidia bacterium | reverse complement strand
TACGAGTACTATTGTCGCCTCTGCAACGAGAAGTTCACCAAGCTGCGCCCGATGAGCGCCGCCTCGGAACCGTTCGAGCATGACTGCGGCAACGTCGCCCAGAAAGTGCTGACGGCGGCTGTGGTGACTGTTGCCGGTCAGTTCTCCGAGATGGAAGCGGCGGAGGCAATGCCCAGCGGTGGCGGCTGCGCCTGCGGTCGTGGTTCCTGTGGTTGCGGCGGTGGTGGGATGGGCGCGCTGAACTAGCGCTGCACTGCGCCCGATTCGGCATCGATGCTCATATCCCATTTCCTGTGACGGCGCGCGCGCAGCAGATAGACCGCGGACGCTGTGGCAGCAGAAATCACAAACGCGAGCGTCACGCCGCCGATCAGCAGCGTGGTGTCGAAGAAGAATCGCTGCGGGAACAGTTGGATGAGACCGTCCCGTGAGGTCAGCTGCCAGAGATCGTTGGTGAAGAACAGGAGATGGAAGCTGCGGAATGCGGCGTCGAACCCGGTCAGGCCGATGATGCCGAGACTCACGGTCGCCAGCGCGACGAATCCGCCTGCCATCAGTGTTGAACGGGCAAGCGCCGACAGGGCTCGGCCTCGATTGCGCCAGGCGCAGACCACGATAAACGCGATGATGTAGCCAAGTGCGGCCCAACCGGCATCGAACGTACGCGCCATCAACCGCTTGACATCGATCATGTGCAGGATCTCGCGTTCGCTGTAGAACGGCGTCCCGCCAACCCTGACATCCAGCCGTTCCTCGTCGTTGACGAGGTAGTCGCGGGTCTCCTGCGCGATTCTCAGCACCTCGTCCTGTGGCAGACCGGTGCGCCCGGTGGCGTCGTAGCGCTCGAATCCCCGCTCCCACCAGGAAGCTGAGGTCGTCGCATAACGAACAGCGAACGCGACCGGCATGGTGAACAACGCGAGCGCCAGGGCAATCTCCGCGAGTGTTCGACCCAAGCCGAGCAAGGGCAGTTGAGCGATAGGATTCATACGTCGAACAGAGCGTATCGAGCGTCGGAGTCCGTGATGTTAAAGGAACTGTCCAAAATCATCGAAATCGCAGGACTTGAGGACGAACCGACGCTGACCGTCGTGTGTTCATCAGTTGAGCCGCCAGTCACTACCGGCGCCTTGCTGGTGCTGGTCGACGACACTGCCGGATTGCCAAATGCACTGCGCCATTATCCATCGAGCCACGGCGTTCGGATCATTGCACTGGATGGCGCGATTCGGCGCTTGGTGATTGAGGAGCTTCTGGGCATTGATCACGGAGGTATTTCCACTGTGATTGTGGATCCGATTGAGCTGTTCGATGTCCGCGATGCCCCGGACGGCGTGCGTGGTGTGATGGATCGGCTGCGCGATCCGATCGATGGCTGTCCCTGGGACAACGCGCAAACGCACGAGAGCCTGCGTCCGCATCTGCTCGAAGAGACATACGAAGTGCTAGAGGCGATCGCCGTCGGCGATCCGGCCGAGCTGTGCGAAGAGTTGGGTGATCTGATGATGCAGGTCGTGCTCCATGCCAAGCTGGCGGAGCAGGCCGGGGCGTTCACGCTCGACGATGTCTCGGAGAGCATACGCGCCAAGCTGGTTCGCAGGCATCCACACGTCTTTGGGGATGGAACCGCAAACACGCCGAAACTTGTGGAGGGCGCCTGGGAGCGACTCAAGGCGCGCGAGCGACCGAACCGCGAGTCGGTCCTGGATGGCGTACCCAGAACACTACCGGCTCTGGCCCGGGCGCAATCGATTCTGGGACGAGCTGAGCGCAACGGCTTTGAGCGCGAAGCTGCGCTGTCGGACGGGCTCGGTGAGCAGCTGCTGGATCTGGTGCAGACAGCGCGAGCGCAGGAGCGCTCGGCGGAGGATGCGCTGCGCGACGCGCTGGCAGCGTTCGAGCGCCGTGTCAGGGCACAGGAATCCCGTCAGCGCGGCGAAGCCTAGACGCGGGTCAGATTCGCCATCGAGGCGAGCAATCGCTTGGGCGTGTTGTCCGCGAAGCGAACCGTGACTTCCGCATCGCGGCCGATCTTACGCAGGCTCAAGACCACTCCATGCCCGAAGATCTCGTGACGCACTTCGTCACCTGCTTTGAGACCAACTGAGGGCGAAGCCGCAGGCTCGGGATCGAACGAATCGAAATCATCCCAGCGGACCGTGCGGTTCCGCGCCGGCCGCACGTCGGCGCCGGCTGTGACGTGCCGAGTCTGTCTGCGCTGGGCCATCTGCTCCTGGATATCGGCCAGGAATCGGGAGGGTGGATTACTACCGGAACGCCCCTGATAGGCGCGCCGAAACGCGTAGAGCAGATGCAGCTCACGCATGGCGCGGGTCATACCGACGTAGCAGAGGCGACGCTCTTCCTGTAGTTGCGCAGGGTCGTCCATCGAAAGACTATGCGGCAACAGACGTTCCTCCATGCCGATCATGAAGACAACAGGAAACTCGAGCCCTTTGACCTGATGCAGTGTGATCAGGGTGACCGCGTCCGGTGGGCCATCGGGCAGGTCGTCGACATCGGCGACCAGGGCGACATCCTCGAGGAATGCGTCCAATGCGGTACCAGGCGCGATCTCGGCGTAGCCCTCCGTGACTGTGATCAATTCCTGCACGTTCTGCCAGCGACTCTCAGCTTCGTCTTCATCCTGCGCCTGGCGTTTCAACCACTCCCGATACTTTGTCTTGACGAGCATGTGACGCAGCACATCGGAAAGTGGTTCGCGGGCGGCCTGTCGACGCGCGTCATCGAGCAACGTAATGAACGTATGCAGCGACTCGGCCGCCCGTGACGTGATGTCGGGTGGGGTCAGGTATCCGCCGAGCGCATCAGTGTCGAGTCCGGCGGCAGCTGCGCCGGCTTGATACAGCGAGCGCGCATTGAATGCAGCCCAGTCGGCCAGTTCTGTGATGGTCCTGGAGCCGATGCCGCGAGTCGGCACGTTGACGATTCGGGCAAAGGCGACCGCATCGTCGGGATTGCGCACGAGACGAAGATAGGCGAGCAGATCCCGTACTTCACGCCGGTCGTAGAAGCGGGTCGCGCCTACCACCCGATAGGGAATCCCGCGCTGAACCAGTGACTCCTCAATCGGGCGGGATTGTGCGTTCGTGCGATACAGAACGGCGGCGTCGCCCAGGCGCAGTGAGCCGTCACGCAGACCGTGCTCAATGTGATTGGCGATGTACTCAGCCTCGTCCGATTCGTCGTACGCCTCGTGCACGGTCGGCAAGGCGCCATCCGGGTTGTCAGTGATCAGCTGGCGCTGGATCCGGTTGGTAGCGCGTTCGATCACCGCATTGGCCGCGTGGAGAATCTGCGGTGTTGAGCGGTAATTGTTGTTGAGCTGAACCTCGACGGCCTCGCCGTGGTCACGCAGAAAGTAGTTGAGATTGCGGACATCGGCCGAACGCCAGGAATAGATCGACTGGTCCGGGTCGCCAACGATCGTCAGGTTGCCGCTGCCCGCTGACCAGACCCGAGCCAGCTGGTACTGGATGGTTGATGTGTCCTGAAACTCGTCAACCAGTACATGGTGAAAGCGCTCGTCGTAGATTCGCCGCACGTTCTCTTGCTCAAACAGCACCAGGGTGTTGAGTAAGAGGTCATCAAAGTCGAGTGCTGACGCAGCCCGCAAGGCGGCGGCGTAGCGTTCCCAGACGCGTACCACGATCTCGTCGAAGTAGGAGCCGCGTGAGGCGGCAAAATCGGTCAGATCGTAGCCTTCCGATTTCGCCTTCGAGATTCGGCTGAGGATGGCTCGGGGGGCATACTGTTTCGGGTCGATCTTTAGCTCCTTGAGCACAGTACGCACGACCTGCATCTGATCGTCACTATCGAAAATCACGAAGCTACGCGGAATGCCGATCTCCTGGCCATGCGCGCGCAGCATGCGCACGCAGGTGCGATGAAAAGTGCCGAGCCAGACTTCCGCGCTCTGCTCGATGCCGATCAAGGACTCCAGCCGTGAACGCATTTCGCGAGCTGCGCGATTGGTGAACGTCACCGCGAGGATGCGCCAGGGTGGAATGCCCTGTTCAATCAGCCAGGCGATGCGGTGTGTGATGACGCGAGTCTTGCCAGAGCCCGGCCCGGCGACAACCATGAGCGCCCCTCCGGGATGGGTGACAGCGGCGTGCTGCGCCTCGTTGAGGTGATCAAGGTCGATAGAGTGCGGGTCAGGCAGTTCGGTCATCAGCCTGAGCATAATCGTAAAATCGGCCTATAGTGGCGGCAGCGGGGTGCAGACGAGGTGAAATACATGCTCGACGCTGTGGGCATCTCCTGGCCCGGCGGTTCTCCAGAAAATACTGGGCTGATCCTGGCGCTGATCGTCGGCGCCTACTTCGTTGCGCTGTGGCTCTCGGCGGTGGTCTGGACAGCGCGAGACATCCATCAGCGCACGTCTGAACCGACGGCTCAGCTCGTGTTTACGCTCATCGTGCTGATTTTCAACTTCCCCGGGCTCGTGATCTATCGAGTGCTGCGTCCGCCCTTGACGCTGCAAGAGGCGGAAGAGCATCGACTGGAATCCAGCGCGCTGCTTCGCGAGCTGGAATCGACGTCGCCGTGTCCGCGCTGTGGCTATGAGATCGCGACTGACTACCTTGCCTGTCCGCGCTGCGCGCTCGCGCTGCGACTGTCCTGCCAGGGCTGCGAGCGGGTGCTCGAGCCCGGCTGGCAGATTTGCCCCTGGTGTCTGACGGCAATCGAGGTAAGTGACGTCGAACCGACAAAACCGCTGAATGATCTGCCAGCCATGAGCATTCCAAGGAATATTCTGACGGAGCCTGCGGGCCAGCAAATTCCAGCAGATCGAACGGGTAATCCTGATGTCCCAACTACGAGAGTCACGTCTTTCGATTGATGGTGTAGCAGGCGTCGTCACCTCGGCTGGCGATCAGGACAGCGAAGAGGGCGTGGTCTGTCTACACAGTGTGCCTGGCTCGGGCCGCGACTTTCAGTGGCTCCTGCCCGAGACCGCGAAGATCATGCGCAGCATCGCCCTGGACTTGCCAGGCTTTGGCCGAGCCGACAAGCCGCGTAGCTTTCCCTACTCGATCACGGGCTATCAAACCTGGCTTGCTCCGGCGATCGAGCAGCTGGGCCTGCGACGAGTCCACCTCGTCGCCCACAGTTTTCACACCCAGACCGGGCTGATGTGGGCCGCGATGAACCCGGACATGTGCGCCTCGGTGACGTTGCTCGACGGCGGCGTGTTGGAGAATTATCCCGGTAATTGGATCGCCAATATCTGGCAAAAGAAGTATCTGGGCGAATTCCTGCAAATGGCGACGACGCGGCCGGCGTTCAAGTTGGTGATGCAGCGCGGCAACTGGCGCGCTTTGCCGAGCAAGTGGCTGGACGATTTTATCACTGAAGATGACCGCGATACACGCTGGGTGACGCTTCAGCTCTATCGGGCGACCAGCTTCGATGACGGTCACATCTTGCGCGAGGCGCTGGCCCCACGCCAGCTACCGGCGCTCGTGATCTACGGGAGGAACGACCCGTTTATCAGCTGGAAGTACGCCGAGCGCCAGCGTGAGACCTTCCCCGATGCGAAGGTGATCGTCTGGGACGATTGCGGCCACCTCCCCCACGTCCAGCATCCTGAGCGGACCGCGAGGGAAGTGACCGCGTTTCTTCGGTCGCTGACGGGCGCTAGCGACTAGTCGACTAGTCCAACGCCCCCAGTTCGACGGCGAGGTTGGCCGTCTTCTTCATCTCTTCGAAGCGCTGCATCTGCTCGCGTTCGCGCTCGAGCGCAGCTTCGTTCTGGTACTCGGAGCCCTGCCGCGAGGGTCGGGTCTCGCTGGCGACGACGTCGAAGCCGTAGGGTCCGTAGGTCGGGATCTCGTCGTCTGAGAGTTCGGCCATCATCTCGTTGCGCTCAGCCTTGCGTTTGAACGCTTCCTCGATGTAGGGCGCCAGCTCTTCATCCTTCCGCGCGACGCGGTCAGCCTCGAATTCCTTGAATTCAGGCATGACGTCCCGAGCGAAGATCTCGAGCGACTCGCAGATGTGGTCGTGGCGGTTGTTGCCGGCCTGCTGGATGAAGACGGACTGGTCGACGCCACACTCAGCGAAGGTGCGCAGGTGCTCACGTAGCTCGTCGGGCGTGCCGATCCCGCCTTCGCCGCCTTGCGACGGCCAGGTGTCGCGCAGCTGCTCCCAGGCCTTCCAGATGTTGGTGCGACCTGGCTTGTGCATACCGGCGGCGTAGTGGTGGCCGAGCGCAAACTGGAAGAAGCGGAAGCCGTCTCCGCCGCGACGCTCCGCCTCGTTCGCGTCCGGGTGCACCGAGAATGATGAGACCATGGCGATGTTCGCATTAACGGTGTGGCCGATCGGCACACACTCGGTCTTCAGCGTCTCGTAGTAGTCGTTGACCCAGTGGCGCGCCTCGGCGGGGTCGATAAAGGCGAAAGTGAGCGCCCCAATCCCAAGTTTGGCGGCGAGGTGGATCGTGTCGCGATTGGAACAGGCGACCCACAGCGGCGGATGAGGTCGCTGCACAGGCTTTGGCACGACATTCCGCGTCGGCATCGAGAAGTACTTGCCCTCGTAACCGGGATAGGGGTTCATTGCCAGCATGTTGGCGACCTGCTCGACTGTCTCGAGCCACATCGATCGGCGCTCTTCGGGGTTGATCCGATACCCCTCGAGTTCCGCGCGTGAGGCGGACTCGCCGGTACCAAAGTCAACGCGTCCGTTGGAGACAAGGTCCAGGGTGGCGATCCGCTCGGCGACGCGGGCTGGGTGGTTGTAGCCCGGAGGCATCAGCACAATGCCGTGACCGAGTCGGATGTTCTTGGTCCGCTGCGAAGCGGCGGCCAGGAACACCTCAGGGGCGGAGGAGTGGGAGTACTCCTCGAGGAAGTGATGTTCAACCTCCCAGGCGTGGTCGATGCCGAGGTTGTCGGCAAGCTCAACCTGCTCGAGCGCGTCCTGGAAGAGCTGCTGTTCCTGACCTTCGCCCCATGGTTTGGGCAGTTGATGCTCGTAGAAGATTCCAAAGCGCATGTGCGACTCCGTTCGTTTCGTTGTTACTCAAAGTCTAAGAGACGACGACGATCTCTCGCCCCTGCAGAATCACCGTCGCCGGCGCATCGATCAGCGGCGGGAATGGGTCGCCGGGCTCATCGGACGCTGGCAGACCGCGCGCGGCTGCGTCGGCGTCGGCGTACCAGAGCGAAGCGATGCCATCCCAGGGGCCGCCGTCCGCACCTTGGTCGGCGTGTGAGGTCGTGTAGCGAATGCAGCGACCATCGGAGCGGGCGATCGTGTTGGCGACGCGCGGTGAGTGTCCGTCAGTCCAGGCCGCAAAGAGCTGCTCGCGGCTGACGCCCTCGCCTTTCTTGACGAACGCTACCCACTTGAGCGCATCGTCAGGCGTTTCCGCTTCGACGATGATGTTTTCGGTCGTGAAGAGGGCGTCAGAGGTTGGCTCGATCAGATCGCCGAAGCCGTCGATTCCGCGCAAGGCTCCGCGCTGTTCGCTGAATGCCTCGCCGAAATGCTCGAAGTCGCGGAACCACAGCTCGGCCACACCGTCGTAGGGCATCTGGTCGGAAGCAGGCGGCCCGCCGAGTGAGCCAACGCTCTCGAAGAGGGTCACGCAGTAGCGTTCTGGTTTGGCCAGATTGGCCACGTGCGGAGCATGAATACATTGCCAGAACTCGAGGAACGTCTCGCGCTCCACCCCAGCTTTCTTGGTCACAGGAACAATCCACTTCAACATGACGCGCTCACTTTCTCTGAGACGGGCGACTCAACTCTGAGTCGATTCTAAGCGTTCTGCGACTGTGAGCGCCCGCTGTGCCTGCGACCGCGCGATCGCTCCGCAGGCGCCGATGTATGTCGCCGGGTCAAGCAGTTGATCAAGTTCCGCTTCCGACAACTGCCGTCGCACTTCTTCGTCGGAAACCAGCAACTCGCGGAACGCGACGCCTTGCACTACCGCGTCCTGCGCGTGCTCGTAGACGATGTCATGAGCGCGCTGACGGCCCAATTGCTCACCGAGCGCCAGCATGATCCGTTCGCTCATGATCAACCCACCAGAGAGCTCGAGGTTTGCTCGCATTCGTTCAGGCTTTACGTCAATGCCTTCGAAGAGCAGGACGAGGCGAGCGAGGATATCCCCGACCAGCTCGACAGAGCCATGTAGCACCCGCTCGATCATGACGCTGGTCGAGCCGTCCGCTTCGTGCTCGGTGCGCATGGCGTCCAGGGCGAGCGGGAACAGAGTCGTGACCTGCGCGGCGGCGGCGCGAATGTCCTGAGACAGCTTGGGATTGCGCTTCTGCGGCATCGTGCTGCTGCCGACCGTGCCCGGTGGTACCGGTTCCTCGATCTCGCCAAATTCTGGCTTCATCAAAGTGTAGATTTCGTCGGCGATCTTGCGGCAGGTCGCGGCCAGCATGGCCAGGATCGCGGCGTACTCGGCATGATGATCGTGGCTGGTTCGTCCGGGCACTGGCATTGGCAACAGATCAAGATGTCTGGCCATGCCGTCCTGCACAGCGAGACCCGGCGCGCCGAACGAGGCCAGCGTGCCGGCAGCGCCACCCAGCATGGCGACAAACACGCGCGGCTCGGCATCTTCGAGCCGCTCCACGTGGCGGCAAAGCTCGTCGATCCAGGCGCCCACTTTGTAGCCGAAGGTCGCGGGGACGGCATGCTGTCCGTGCGTGCGACCAGCGCACGGATCGTCAGCGTGGCGAGTGGCCAGCGGCGCGAGCAGTGTCAGTATTCGCCCGATTTGTCCGAGGATGATCCGATGCGCCTCGCGTAACTGCAGGATGTCGCCGGTTTGGGTGATGTTCTGAGTCGTCGCGCCCCAATGGACATATCCGCCGATTTCGCTGCCGAGGATTCGATCGAGTTCCCAGATCAGTGGAACCAGCGAGTGTCCGGTGACGGCCAATCCAGCTTCGATGTTCTCGATGTCGAGCAGCTCCAGCCGACAGTGGTTGGCGATCTCGACTGCGGCGTCGGCGGGGATCATGTCGAGTTCCGCTTCCGCCCGTGCCAACGCCGCCTCCACGTCCAGCCAGGCCTGCCAGCGCGCCTCTCGGGTGAAGAGCGCGCGAATGCCTGGATCCGGGACGCGGGCGGCGGTGGGTCGGTGCTGCATGATTGGCTCCTTTGGACTGTGAAGCTCGCGCGTTGTGACGAGCATGACGGTTAGGATCGGACTGCAAGCTAACGAAGGGGAACGATATGGTTGCGCCGCTTGAGGGAATTCGTGTGGTCGAAGTGGCGAACTGGCTCGCCGCGCCGTCGGCGGCGGCGCTGATGGCCGATCTCGGCGCGGACGTCGTCAAAATCGAGAATCCGATCGGCGACGCCTGGCGCACCACCCTGATGCGCGGTCAAAAGCCCGGCTTTGACCCGGCATCCGATGTCGACGCGCCATACGAATTGGACAATCGCGGCAAGCGCGGCGTCGCACTCTCGCTGGAAGCTCCTGGAGCGGTCGACGTCGTCAAACGACTGGTGGCCGAGGCTGATATTTTCATCACCAACCTCACCGCCCCGCGGATTGCACGCTATGACCTTTCTCAGGAAGCGCTCCAGGGTCTCAACTCGCGTCTGATCTATGTGGTGCTGACCGGGTACGGCACTCGCGGCCCGGACAATGCGATGACAGCGTTCGACTACTCCGCTTTCTGGTCGAGGTCGGGAATCATGAGTTTGATCGGTGAACCGGATGGTCCACCGATGCCCTGTCGCCCCGGACAGGGCGACCACGCAACCTCACTTAATCTGCTCGCGGGCACATTGGCGGCCCTGCGGCTACGCGACCTCACAGGCGAAGGTCAGTGCGTCGAGGTCACGTTGCAGCGAACCGGCGCATGGACAATTGGCTCGGATGTCTCGGCCGCGCTGATTACCGAGAACCAGCCAGCGCGGATCAATCGCGTGCAGCCGGCGAACCCGCTGTTTAACTCGTACGAGACCGCCGACGGCCGTTGGCTGATGCTCGTCATGCCGACCGGCGATCGCTATTGGGCGCCGACCTGTCGAGAGCTGGGACGCGACGATTGGTTGCAGGACGAGCGATACGCCATGCTTGAGGGGCGGATGTTGCATTCGGCCGAGTTAACCCGGGCGATGGTTGACACGTTCGCCTCACGCACGCTGGACGAATGGCGGCCGCTGCTGACCGCACAGGCGTTGACCTGGGCGCCAGTAGCGGAGCTGCCCGAGCTCATCCACGATCCACAGATGGAAGCGATGAACGCGTGGTCCGTAATCGATGGTCCCGAAGGGAGCTTTCGTACGTTGAATACGCCGTTTGAGATTGTGGATGCGGATGTTGGCCCTCGTGGGCCAGCGCCCAAGACAGGCCAGCACACGCACGAGGTCCTGCGTGAGTTAGGCCTGACCGACGACGAACTGGCTGAACTCGCCGCCGCAGGCGCGCTGGGCTGAATGTTGGACAGGACCGTAGGCCAGGACGGTCAATCGTGAGCGAAGTACTCGATCTCATCGTTCAGGCGGTCCGCCGCTTCGTCCGGCGAGAAATCTGGCTGCAGGAAAAACGAGTTGAGCCGAACGCGCCACGGATGCCTGTCGATGTACAGGCACAGTTGCTGGCTCGTGCGAGTGAACTGGGCCTCGATCACCTGATGGCGCCATCGTCGGCAGGCGTCGGGCCGGACATCGACCTGTCTGACGCGGACCGATTGCGAATCGCGGAGGAGTTGTCTCAGCATCGCGCCGGTGTGCTCAATCCCGCATATGGCCTGTTCGATCCTGATCCGCCAGCGCAGCTCTACGCAGCCACAGCGGAGCAGCAGAGACAGTTCCTGGAACCGCTCCTGCGGCGCGCAGTTACCTGCTTTCGCGGGCTTGACGATCCCGATCTGGCGACGCTGCCAGTCGATGGCGTCCGAATCCGCGCACAACGACACCCACAAGGCTGGATGCTCGACGGAACCAAGTTGTTTGTCGCCGACGCTGCGCATGCCGCCTTCGGCATCGTCTATGCCAATACGGAACTGATCCCTGGCAAGCGTTCTGGCGTGTCGGCGATTGTCGTCGAGAGTGATCGCGTCGGATTTCAGCGTTGGCGTCCGTGGCCGACGATTGCCACGGGACGAGACACAATGGAACTCAATCTTTCGGCAGTGAAAGTGCCCGAGTCCAATCTGCTGGGCGAAGCGGGCGCAGGCCCGTGGTTCGCCAATGATCTGGCGCTTCGTCGAAGGCTGTTTTCGGCCGCCCATCTGACCGGGGTCGCGTCGGCGGCTCAGGACATGTGTCGTGGCGTGGTCTGGTCACGATGGGAACGCGGATTACCTCTGGCTCAAGGGGAACGAGCTCGACTGGCGCTCGCTGATAACGAGATCGCGGTCTCTGCTTCGCGGTCGCTGTACCGATCCGCAGCCGAGCAGGTCGCCGAGCTCGGGCTGGCAGCTACGGTCTTCGCCGAACAGGCAGCTATCGCCGTGGTGGATCGCGCCTTGGATCTGCATGGACCCGCTGGCGGATCGGCTGATCTACCACTGGAGCGCTGGGCCAGAGAGCTGCGCTGGCAGAGGCTGAGTTCAGGCGGAGTGGATCAACAACGTCTGGCGGTTGCCCAGCGGTTGATCACCACGTTCAAGAAGTGATCTCGGGCAAGGGATCGAGCGCAGCGGAAGCGATGAGTTCCAGGCCGCGCGGGGTGATCGGGGGGTTGTGCAGAGGACCTCGGACATCTCGATAGTAGCGCTCAAGCGGCTGCGATCGATGCAGGGAGATGCCGCCGGCGAGTCGCATACAGCGGTCGACGATATCCACTGCGGTATCTCCAGTGTGCAGCTTGGCCGCCGCGACGCGAGGTCCGAGCGTTGGCCTTGTCTCCGCGTCCATTGCGTCCCAGGCTACGGCCGTCTCGTGGAGCAGGGCTCGTGCCGACATCACGCGCAAGTCGATCTCGCCGATTTGCGCTCGAACCGTCGGCAGACTGCCGATCACGCCTGGCGCTCCGCCGGGTCGGCGGTGGCGAACGAATTCGACGGTGTAGTCACGTGCGGCTTCAGCAACCCCGAGCGAAGCGGCTGAGACGAGCAGCGCAAACCAGGCGAAGTCTCCGTGACGCTGCCCGGCCCGGGCCGGATCCTGACGAACGAGGAACTCATCATCGGTGATCGATACGTGTTCAAACCAGACGTCGTGGGAACCGGTGGATCGCAGTCCGACCACATCCCAGGTCTCCTCGATGCGTAAACCAGGCGAATCTCGGTGGACGGCGACTCGGGCAAGCATCCCCGAGCCATCCTCGAGCGCGCAGTAGGTAAGAAACCAGGTCAGGTCGGGCGCCAGAGTAGTGAATGATTTGCGACCGTTGAGGCGCCAGTGACCTGGACCGTCCGGAGTCAGCGCGGTTTGCGGTCGCCCGCCACCTTGCGGCGAGCCCAGTTCAGGTTCGGTGGCGACCTGATTACATAACGCGCCTTCATCGACCACGGAGCGGAAGATGCGTTCACGCAGCTGCTCGGGCCAGGCGCGTGCGGCGCGTTCGGAGCCGACCGACATCAGATGCATGCCGCAAGCGAAGGCCAGCGCCATATCCACTTTGGCCAGCGCCATCTGTGCCGCGACCAGGTCGGCCAGAGAGCACTCGCCACCACCATACTCACGCGGGATCGGCGCCGAGAGCCAGCCGATTTCACGGAGCAACTCAAACGACGCGAAGGGGAAGCTCCCTTCACGGTCGTGTGTTTCTGCGTGCGCCGCCAGTGTCGGCAGGTGGGGTTCGAGCCGCTCGATGAGCGCTCGCCCGACGTCGTTGGTATGCGGGACCGGCGGCATCAGCGGCTCTAGGGTTCGGGTTACAGGACGTCGCGCAGGCGCTTCAGCGCTCGCATACGGACTTTACCGCGCTCCAGCGCTGGCCTCGCGGCAATGGTGATCGACTCACCAGTTGCCGGATTGCGGCCCTGTCGCTCTGGCCGCGCGGCCTGGGCGACGATATCGATTTTGATGAGACCGGCGACGGTGACAGAGCCCGGGCCACCAGCCGAGAGGTCATCCAGGACCACTTCCGCGAGGGCGTCCAGCACTTCGTTGACATCTTGACTGCGGATGTTCGTCTTCGCCTCGATCGCCTTGGCTATTTGCGTCTTGGTCTTCGGTTTCTGCTGTGTCATCTCCACCCCATCCTGCTCGATCTGCTCGATTGCGAACTTCGTTGTCCGTCAGTGTTATCGCTATCGCCCCATTGGGCAATATCCTT
>RKRS01000077.1 GCA_007571275.1 Dehalococcoidia bacterium | reverse complement strand
CCCGCACTGAGCAGCGCGTCCGTCTGCGCCGTGACGAGCGGCTGCCCATGCCAGTCGAGCAGCTGCTTCGGTCGCCTCAGCGGCATCATCCGCGTTGATTCACCGGCGGCGAGGAGGATAGCGGCGATCATCAGGCTGCGCTTCGTCGAAACGGTCGCGGAGTCGGCGGAAGAGTCGGCGTACAGCGTCTTCCACCTGGTCGATGGCTGTTGCGTCGGTCAGGTCGCCGACGCCGTATGGCTGTGCCTCGGACCGCGCGGTTTGGGCTGCGAGGTCGATGATTCGGTCATTGAGCGTGCGACCGCGAACGACGGATTCTATCTGTCGGGCGCGGATCGGGTGCGGCGCGATCCCAACCAGCATCACGGCGGCGTCGCCGTTGAGTGAGAGTCGGGCGGCGGCGCTCACGGCAGTGTTGATCTTGGCGGCGGCCAGCGCGGTCTGGGCGCCTCGCGGCAGACGTGGGATGCAGAGCGCTTCGGCCGCGAGCGCTCCGTCACGACCGTCGATGTCAACACCACCGTCGGCGAGCAGACGTTCGTCGATCCGGGCGGACGCGCCATCAGCGAGTGTGAGATATGCATCGAGCACGATTAGCGCTGCTGCGAGGCTGTTCTGCCGGGGATCCTCCAGACAGATGCGGATCGTCGAGACCGAGTTTCCGATGGAAAACCAGTCATTCAGTGTGTTGTCGCCCCTGGTCTGCAGATCGAGCACGGTCTGGTGCAGTGGCCAGCGCTGCTCGTTCACGCGGAGGGACCGGCTGACGTGTGCTCGCGGTACTGTGCCAACGCCTTCTTGAGCGCTGCGGCGGCGAGCACCGAGCAGTGAATCTTCGCCTTCGGCAACCCGCCGACGGCGTCGACGAAGTCCTGGCGCTTGAGTTTCGCCGCCTCGTCGATGCGCATGTCGGTCAGCATGACAGTGGCCATGCTGCTGGTCGCGATCGCGGCCGGGCAACCGCGCGTCTGAAAACGCGCCTCGGCGATGGCGCCGTTCTCAATGTGCAGCATGAGCTTCATGTGGTCGCCGCAGACCGGGTTGCGATCCTCGCCGACAGCGTTGGCGTCGTCCAGCGGTCCGGCGTTTCGCGGATGCTGGAAATGATCGATCACGATGTCGCTGTAGGCGCGCAGGTCTTCGCTTGGCATGGCGTCAGTCTAGTGAGCTGTGCTGGGCAGCTGTACGTTGGGTTACATCGAGCAGCAGGCGCGTGATCACCCGCAGCGAGCGACTGCGATCGGTCGGATCGAACCATTCGCGGACGCTGTGCTGATTGTCCGATCTTCCACCCCAGCTCATTGCCACGGCCGGGACGCCGGCGGCGATGGCGGCGTTTGCGTCGGTCGAAGCCGCGATCAGCCGCGGACGTAGCTGTTCGGCCTCAAGCGCGCGCTTCGCAGCCTGCACCAGATCCGATTCGGCTGGCGTGACGCCAGCGGGGCGATCACCGATTTTGGACACGATCGGTTCTTGCGCGCCTCCGCTGCGGCGTCCCTGCTCGCGTTGGTGTCCGTAGCGGATGATCTGCTGCAGTTCCTGGTCGAGTCGTTCTAACTGGCCGGCCGACTCGCTACGCAGGTCGATGTCCATTTCGGCCAGCTCGGGAATTGCATTGACAGTCTCGCCGCCTTGTACGACGCCGACGTTGTAGGTCGTGCGTGGGCTGCGTGGTAGACGGATATCAGCCAGCCGGTCAGCCGCGGCTGCGAGCGCGAAGGCGGGGTTGTAACGACCAAAGTGGCCCCAGCTGTGTCCGCCACGGCTGCGGTACTGAACGTTGTAGCGACGCGAGCCAATGCCACTGTTGACGATTGCGGCTGGATCGGAGTGATCGATCGTGATGAAGGCGCGAGCCGAGCGCCCCAGCTCGGAATCGAAGAAGTGTCGGGCGCCACGCAGATCGCCTCGACCTTCTTCGCCGACGGTGGCGACGTAGAGCGCCTGTGATGACACTGGCGATCCCTGCAGCGCTCGCGCGATGGCGAGCACCGCCGCGAGCCCGGCCGCGGCGTCGGAGATGCCCGGAGCGTGGTATTCGCCTGCAGGCACTGTTTCGCCTTCGCGGTACGGATTGTGCTGACCAGGTCGGGCGACGGTGACGCATTGCTCCGGTCCGAAGACCGTGTCGAGGTGCGTGCTCAGGACGATCGGATGATCGGACGCATACTCGTGCCGCGCGATGACGTTGCCGACCTGGTCCCGATGCACACGTAGTCCGAGCGCCGTCAATGCGTTCGCTACGTAGGTCGCGCGCGTGGCTTCCTGTCCGGTCGGCGCGGGAATTTCGCAGATCGCAATCTGCTCTTCCAGAATCGCGTCTGCGTCAGCGTCAAACTGGTCGAACATCAGATATCCAGACCGAGCGCCTCGAAGACCTGTTGGTAATGGTCGAGATTGTTGGGTTGGTAGAAGGGAATCGCAAGCTGGATAAGACCGGTCGAGTCAACGACGAATGCCGCGCGTTGCGCGCGCTTGCTCACGGGGTCAACGACGCCGAACGTCTGCGCGGCGTCGAGCTTGGCGTCGGAGAGCAAAGGAAAAGGAACCTGATGCTCCTGGCCAAACTGCTCTTGCGTCTCCAGTGAATCGGTAGAGATGGCGATGGTCGAAGCGTTGAGCGCTTCAATCATCTCGAAGTCGTCGCGAAAGGCGCACAGCTGCTGGGTGCACAGTGGTGTGTTGGCTTCAGTAAAGAACAGGATCAGCAATGGACCTGTGGCGAGATAGCTGCGCAGCTGCAGGTCAGTGTCGGGCAGTTGATCGCCAATCTCAATCATGATCTGGTCCAACCAGGCAGTGGGCCGCCTGAACCGCGGACAAACCCCATCACGGCGATTCGTCCAAGTCCAGCAGGATCCGTCAGCGTTTCCATCGCGCGGCGGGCGGCGAGGTAGCGATTGGTGTCCATGTTGGCGTCGGCGACCGCGGGCAGCACCGCCGCCCCCAGATGATGCAGCCACTCGGCCTGACTGAGCGTCGGTAGCGCCGTCAGACCAGCACGCAGCGCCGCGTCGCGGATCTGGTCGATATCGACATGCGCGGTGATGTCCTGCTCGCCTGGATGCGTGTACGGATCATCGCCGGGAATATGGTTGCGGAAGGTCATCAGCGTCCCGTCGCGTCGCCACGACGCGTAGAGGCGTTCGCGTGTGTAGCCGTAGTCAAAGAGCAACAGTAACCCGCATTCGGCGACGACATTGGCCAGCGCCGTCACGACCGCAGCGCGAGCAGGAGCGATTTCGACGATCTGACCCTCGGCAGGCTTGACGCCGCTGAGCGTATCGAGCATCCGGTTACCCGTTAATTCGAATAGCGCGTCGTGGAAGCCATGCGCGGCTGAGTGATCGACCAGCAGCTCGTTCCAGCAACCCTCCTTGAACATCAGGCGATGGACCGGGAGCGCATCGAGCAGCTCATTGGCGACAACCAGGTGGCTGCTGCCTGAACGTCGATCGATGCGATCCACGCTATGGATCCGGTCCTGAGGATGGACTGCTGCGAGTCGCTGAGATTGCCGCCTGGAGGAGGTAGGGTCGGGTTCGACCAGCGTGTATCGAGTCGTCGTCGCCATTTCGGGGATATTCGTATGTAGGTATCGGAGTAGTGACTCCGCAAGCGCGCCAGTGCCCGGGCCGACCTCGACGATCTCAAACGGCTCAGGACGATCGTTGGTCCGCCAGAGCTCGGAGGCGACATGGCCAACGGCCGCGCCGAAGAGTGGATGCACCTCAGGGCTGGTGAGAAAGTCGCCATCGCGACCGACCGTCGGTTTGCCACGACGGTAGTACCCGTGTTGTGGGTGATAGAGACACGCGTCCATCCACTCGGCGAACGTGAGCGGCCCTTCGCGCTGGATGCGATCGGCGAGGATATTGAGTAGCGGAGTGTGGAGCGTCTGGTTGCTGACGGCCAACGGATTGAATGAGGCTGGGCCGCTCTGGGTCATAAGCCTGAGTATAGAAACGACCGTCCTCGCGTTTGCAGGACGGTCGTCGGTTGGGCGCGCCTGAGCAGTCCGAGCTACTCTCCGACCACTCCGAGCACGGTGACGCTGACGCAGCGGTCGCGCGATTCGTCGAGTTCGACCAGGAAGATGGACTGGAACTCGCCGATGTGCAGATCGCCGCTGAGCACGGGAATGGTTTCCGATGTGCCGAGCATCATGTGCTGCACGTGGGAGTGACCGTTCTCCGGCTCATTCTCATGCATGTTGACCGTGCGGATTTCGAAGTCGTTGTGTCGGTAGTACGTATTGGGCGGACCCCACGTGATCAGGCGGTCACGCAGGTCGTCGAGGAGCAGCGGTTCGTGCTCCTGCAGAATGATGGCAGCGGTCGTGTGCTGTGAGAACACCGTGACCTGTCCGAAGCCAACACCGGAACGGTGAACGATTGCTCGCACCTCTTCAGTGATGTCACGGAACGAGGGTCCATCCTCCGTGCGATGATGAATCTCGTCGTGAACGTGACGGAAAGCGTTGGCGGACGCTGAGTGATCCGACTCAAGCATCTTGACGCTGCCCAGGGCTGTTGCGTTGGCCATTCCCCTTAGTTTCTCAGGCTGCGAGATGATCGAATGTGAAAAATGAGTGCAGCGCCGTCGGTTGCAGCATTCCCGGCGACGGCCACTGTTGAATATAACTGAAATCCTCCGGCGGTTGTGGACGGCGCCGGGTTCCCGATCGCGCGTGCGCAGCGCCTCAGCTGCCCTCAGCGATGCGAGCTTGCACGCGCTTGATGAAGTCAGCGACTCGGTCAGCGTCCGGCGCTCCGCTGGCGTGTTCGTGATACTGCTGGAGATCGTCGAGCGCCTCGATGTATTGTCCGGTCTGATAGCAGAGCAGTCCGCGATCTCGCCGCTCTTCGAGTGACCACGGTGACAGCGAGAGCAGGAAGTCGGTTGCGGTGATCGCGGCGAAGTAGTCCCGCTTGCGGACGCCGGCGCCCTTGAGATTGGTCAGAATGCGCTGCAGGATCTGACGTTTCGTCACCGATGCGAGGAATGACTCAGGATTCGGTCCGACGCCGCGATTGGTCGCGCGCAGCCGCTCGGTCAGCGCTTTGCGCTCGATCTCGCGGCCGGCGTGGAATGGATCGAGGAAGCGTTCGGTATTGGCCTCAGGATCGAAGTACTTGACCAGGAAGTGGAACGGCGCGCCGACGCCGTGCAATGTCAGACCTGCTCGACGCGCGACCTCAATCATCACGACGGCCAGCGTGATCGGCATCCCGCGACCGGTCTCCAGGGCCGAGTGCAGGCAGCAGTTGGCGGGATCGTAATAGGTGTCAGTGTCGCCTCTGAACCCCTGTTCCTCAAAGAGCGCCTGCCCAAGCCGGATGACCTGATCTCGTGTGGACTGGTCGCTGGCGCGGCGAACTTCAGCGGCCAACTCGTCCAGTCGGGCGAGCGCTGACAGTTGATTGAAGTCGGGTTCGACGATGCGGCCGATGAGGAAGCAACACAGGTCGAGGCGAACGACGTGATCATTGCCCCGGGCGAGGTTGCCGAATTGACGGGCCAGGTTGAGATCGCGAATTTTTACGTGATGTTGTGTTACATCCTCGTTCATAAATCGAGGCTAGCAGTCAGAGGTGGAGCTGGCAGACCTAAGATAGTAATAAGTCGCACGGTTCAGAGTGAGGAGCGTGTTGGCTGAGATGTCGGACGAGACCTCAGATCGGAAATCGAGCGCTGCGCCAGGCCTGTTCCGTAGCGCCAGTGGTCAGCCCCAGCAGCGTCGGCCCAAGGCCAGGAAACAGCAGTTGACCCGGGCCGGACAGCCGATTGATCGTCGACAGCGGTTGCGCATCCCGCCGCACCACGTCACCAAACAGACGCCCCACGACCGAGTCCACAACTGGGATGAGGTCTACTACGGCTACACCGCGGGCCCGGCAATGTTCGAGGCGCAGCGCTGTATCCAGTGTCCGGCCGCGCCCTGTACGCAGGCCTGTCCGATTGACAACGACATTCCCGGCGCGCTCGCCTTTCTTGAGCTCGGCAAACTGGCTGATGCCGCGGCGATCTTTCGGCAAACATCCGAGATGCCCGAGCTGTGCGGTCGGCTCTGTCCGCAGGAGGCGTTGTGTGAGGGCTCCTGCGTCGTGGGCAAGAATGCCAAGCCGGTCGCGATCGGCAAGCTGGAAGCGTTCCTCGGTGATTGGGATCGTGAACGGCGAGGCGGATTCCCGATTCCGAAGCCGGAGATCGAGACGGGACAACGGGTGGCCATCGTCGGCTCGGGACCTGCCGGGTTGGCGGTGGCCGAACAGATGCGCGCGGCCGGGCACGGCGTGACGGTGTTCGAGGCTTGGCCTTCAGCCGGTGGCGTGCTGCGATATGGAATTCCCAATTTCAAGACCGCCAAGGACATCGTCGACGAGAAGACGGACGCGCTGGTATCAGCCGGTGTGGAATTCCGCTTCGAGACTCGGGTCGGCGTCGATCTGAACTGGGATGAATTGGCCCAGTGGGACGCCGTGTTCCTCGCGCATGGGGCCAGCCTGGGTAAGCGACTTGGCCTCGACGGCGAGAGGTTGGCCCGTGTCTACAGCGCCACGGAGTTTTTGGTGCGAGCAAACCTGGGCGACGAGATCTTGCCAGCCGCGCTGCGTGGCACGCCCGACGTCGGCCGACAGGTCGTGGTCGTTGGTGGCGGCGACACGTCGATGGACTGTGTACGCTCGGCTGTTCGGCTGGGCGCTGAGAAGGTGACGCTGCTCTATCGGCGCACCGAGAACGAAATGATGGGGCGCGAAGAGGAACGACGACACGCTCGCGAAGAGGGCGTGCTTTTTGAGTACCTGACCACGCCGGTTGGCCTGATCAGCAAAAACGGCGCTGTGGTCGGGGTCGAATGTGTGCGCATGAGTCTGGGTGAGCCGGATGACAGTGGTCGACGCCGTCCGCAACCAATGCCCGGCTCAGAATTTGTGATCGATTGTGATGCGTTCATCGTCGCGGTGGGCTACGACGTTGGACGTGACGTGTACGGCGACTCCGGTATCGATGTGAACGACTGGGGCGAAGTGCTGGTCGATGAACACGGTCGAACCTCGCGGCCAAGCGTGTTTGCGGGCGGCGACAACGTGATTGGCGCTGACCTGGTGGTCACGGCCCTGCGTGGAGCGCACGACGCGGTTCCGGCGATGTTGGCCTATCTGGAGGAGTTGCGGATCGAGCAGGCGCTGTCCATGGCGGCCGGCTAAGCCAGGCGACTCACTCGGCCGGCGAGCAGCCTGGCGCTCCGGGAATATCGACTTCCGCAACGATTTCTTCAGCCGCGTTGCGACACAGCACGACCTCTGCGTCACGATCGTCGCGTGGATTGCTGATTTGGTGGATCGCTCGCGGCGGTACGTAGAGAAAGTCGCCGGTCTCAACTTCGTGCGCGTGCTCAAGCTGCTCGCCGTAGGACATCACGATCGGCCCCTGCAGGATGTACATGGCTGTCTCACAGTTGACGTGCCAGTGAGGGGTTGAGTACATCCCCGGGGGAATCTTCTGGCGAGTCATGAAGACTTTTTCGGAACCGGAGAGGTCACCCGATACACCGAACTGAATGGCCATGCCCGAGCGGTGATTCGACCATTCGGCTACCTGGCCGTTGGTCATCACGATGACTCCGTCGAGCGGGCCTTCGGATTCCGCTTGTTGTTCTGGCATACATCTCTCCCGACGCTGACACACGAGATCGTTCCATCGAGATTGACGATATCAGCAGGTCGCCTGGTGTCATGGCGGTGTCATGGCGGTGTCATGGCGCGCCATGGCCATGCGGCGCGGCAATCAGCTGGGCGGGCCGACGCTGTGCGCCCAGTCATCGACCAGCCAGCGACCGCCGAGCTGAATCAGTTCGAGCCGCATCCAGAGGCTCTCGGAGAACTGGAAGTAGACCCGTCCGCGTGACGGGTGCAGCACGTCGCCGTAGGCGACCGACTGCAGGATCTCGCCGCCCAGATCGATGGACTGGATCTTGCGCATGTCGCGGTCGATGTCGCTCGCGTCATCCCAGCCCCAGATGGTCAACGCTTCCGGACCGGCCAGGGCGAGGATCGTGGCAGAATCGCCATCCCTGAGCGCTTGTAGGAAGGTCAGCGCGACCCCGGCGAGGTCCGATGCCACCGCCTCATTGACTTCGCTGGTCGGCAATCCCTGCCTGACGCTGACTCGGTACGCGCCGATCAGTTGACGTTGGCCAACTCCGTTGGACGCGGGCCAGACTTCCACGCGCCACAATCCGGCGGCGTTAGCGGTGAAGTAAATCTCTGAATCGAGCCCATGTCCGCCGTCATCGTCGATCTGCAACAGGACGCCGTCAGGGCTAAACACCTGAGCCACTACATCGACCCCGGTATCGCCGTCGACCAAGACGAATGCCTGGTCACCCGCGCTGAGCTGGAATTCGAACACATCCACGTCGTCGGGTGAGTTCAGACGACCGTCAGCGTTCGAACCGACCGCGATGATTGCGTTGTCATCGTCTGCGCCTGGCGCGAGCGTTTCCACCTGAATGATGAAATCTCCGATGCTGTTGCTATCAAACGGTTGGACGCGGATGAACTGCAGTCCCTCCACGGGGATCTGAGAGATCAGCAGCGAATCGCGGTTTGCGGCTGAGAGATCATCATTGACAGCGATTTCCGTTCCGTCCGGCTGGAGCAATGTGACAATGGGATCCATCCCGCCCTTGCCGTCGACGAAGATCCGCAGCCAGGCGCCGGCCGCCGCCTGGAATCGGAATAGCCGCTCCGTTTCGTCGGGGCTGATCGACGAAGCGAACATCTCACCTTCGATTAGTGTGTCGCGGTTCGGGTCGCTGACCGCCTGGGCTTGCTGGGCCTGTTGCGTAGTTTGCTCCTGCGCCGGGGCTGCCTGAGGTGTCGTGTCCTGCTCTTGCGGTTCGTCCTCAACGGCTTGCGTTCCCTCCGATGTGGACTGGTCACTCTGGGTCTGCTCGGTTGAGTCAATCGGTTGCGACTGTTGCTGCGCCGTCTGGGCAGCGGTTTCCTGCTGCGTCTGCGGTGTGGTCGCTTCAGGTGTATCGTCGCCGCAGCCGACTGCCGCAGCAGAGAGGGCGAGGAGCAAGCTGCCGAGGGCGAGCCCGACGACGGCGCGGGGAGCGCGCAGAGAAATGTGCAACATAGGAGTACCTGAACCCGGCCGCTTCATGTCACTATAGGAGCAATATCGACCAGTCGGCGTGCGCTGGCATGTTGATTGAACGCCAGCAAGCGGCGTGGATATACTGAGGGAGCGCCTTCGGGGAACGCAGAGGAGCTGTTCGTGGCCTACGAAATCGTTGAAACGTGTATTGGCTGTACAGCCTGCACCAATCGCTGTCCGACGAATGCCATCTGGGGTGAGCGCAACACGATTCACTACATCGACCCGGCCTTGTGCATTGACTGTGGCGCCTGCGGCGCTGTTTGCCCGGTTGAGTGCATTCTCGACGATGACGGCGATATCTGCCGCAAGTTCGCCAAGAAGGAATGGCCCAAGGCCGAGGTTGACCCGGATAAGTGCATCGGCTCGGGTTGCGAAATCTGCATCAACGTCTGCCCCTTCGATGCGCTGGAACTGAACTTCACCGACGCGGCGTCGGACTTCTTCGGTCAGGCCGTCGTGATCGAGAAGAACTGCACGGGTTGTCGCCTGTGCGAGCAGTCATGCGGCTGGGACGCGGTGCACATCTTCCCGCGCCGACCGATGCTCAAGAAGCTCCACTACCCGGGCGACAAGCCCACGCCGGGCCAGGAGAAGTTCCTCCGCAGCAAGGCATAACTGCGCGTTTCACTTCGACACAACAGCGCGCTCCGCTCAATTGAGCGGAGCGCGCTGTTTGCATTGGCTGTCGGAGGCGCTGCTACTGGTGAATCTCTTCGAGGAATGAGCGGTCGAGCGCGACCTCGAGGTCGATATCGTTCTCCAGCGCGCCATATTCCAGCAGCACATCGGTCAATGCGCGGAACTGCTGTTGCGTGAACCAGCCGACGCCGTTGGCTCGCGTGAGATCGCTGAGCGCATTCTTGATCTCAGTGTCGAGAATGAAGCGCTCGTGGACGAGATCAGGCGGCGGATCATTGGGCAGGAACTTGGCGGTGGACTCGATCGCCGCAGCCGGATCGTCGACCGAGAATTCGAATGCGCGCACGGTCGCGCGGAGGAAGCGGTCCAGTTTCTCGCGGTTGGTGTCGTCCTCCAGAAACTGCTCGCTGACCAGATAGACCACGCCAAGCGTCGGCACGCCGTAGTCGGCGGCTTCAAAGACGGTGATCTCCTGATTCAGGTTACGGGAGAGGGTGTCGGGCTCGTTGGAGAGGAAGACCGGATACACCTCGACTTGCTGTTCGACCAGGACAACCGGGTTGAAGCCAACATCGCGCATCTGCATGTCATCGATGGTCAGACCGTGCGCGGCGAGCATCGCGTGGAACTCTGCCTGCACGATGCCTTTGAACCCGACATTGCGGCCCGCAAAGTCAGCGGGTGACTCAATCCCGGATGAGTCGAGCACGGCATAGCCGAAGTCGCCGCGTTGTCCGAAGAGCATCACCGCGACGTACGGGGCGCCTGCGTCTGCTCGAATCTGCAACATCTCGGACGCAGGGAGCGTAGTGATATCGACCTCACCGGCCAGCAGGAGGCTCTTGTGGCTGGCGGTAAAACCGGCGTGTTGGATGTCGACCTCGAGACCTTCCTCAGCGAAGAACCCCTGGTCTTCAGCCACATAGACCGCGACGAAGGGCAGGTTGGCCTGTGCCTTGAACCCGGCCATGTAGGTCATCGTCAGGACGTCATCGGCATCGTCGCCGGAACAGGCGATGCTCAGCGATGCCGTCAGAGTGACAATGAGCGCAAGCGCGATCAACAATCGGTTACGAAGGGCAGCAGATATCGGGGACATGGACGCAGGGCTCCTTTGGCTGGACGGACGCCGGGCGTTTCTCATTGCCGGGCCGGCTAGCCGGAGCCGCTTCCATGGAGTTGCCACGGCGATAGCGACCGCATACAGCGTATGAACGGCATCACTATCGGGCAACCATGATCGGCATGGCCGCCGCGACCTGAGGCGCGAGTGGTCGTTACGACTGGGGATCGACCCGCACCGGTCTCGGTTCCCTCAAGACCGATGACTTGTACCACCAGCCGTCAACCGCGTCGCGACGGAATTCCGCGATCAATCGATGTTCGCTGCGAACCTTGAGGTCGGTGCCGAGATCGACATCATCGCCTTCCAGCTCGAGGATGAGCCCGTCGTTGGAGAACTTGATCACCACGGCGTCAGCCTGTTGTGGAGCCTGACGCTCCGGCAGGCGGTAATCGGTGCGTTCACCGTCATCGGCTGATTGTTCAGAGGGGGTAGTCATGGTTACTCCATGGATTGAGCTTATGAGGCGCTGACTGGTTGGTCGAGACGCCAGGAGAAGAGTCGTTCGGCGACGACCACGGCTGTTGAGAGCGTCACACCGATCAGCGTCAGCATCAAGACAGCGGCGAAGACTCGCTCCACTCGCAGGTTGTCATATTCAATCGAGATCACAGCGCCCAGCCCACCCTGTCCGGCCGAGAAAAACTCGGCGACCACAGCGCCGATCAGCGACAGCGTGACTGAGATCTTGAGCGATGCAAACAGGTAGGGAACGGCGGCGGGTAGTCGCAGATGTCGAAAAATTTCCCAAGTCGACGCATCAACCGAGCGGAAGAAGTCATGCATCCGCGGATCGACGTCACGGAATCCGGCGATCGCGTTGATTAAGACGGGGAAGTAGGTGATCAGCGCTGCGATGGCGATCTTGGGAGCCGGATTGTAGCCGAACCAGATGATGAACAGCGGAATAAACGCGATGACAGGCGTGACCTTGACCATGATGGCGATGGGCAAGACCGCTCGTTCCAGGATCTGGGAATGTGCGACGCCGGCGGCCAATAGCGTGGCCGCCGCAGTTCCCAGCGCCAGGCCTCCCAGCGACACGCCAAGCGTCTTCAGCCCCTCCGAGAAATAGCGGCTGAAGTCAGTGAAAAAGTTCTCCAGCACTGTAGTCGGACGAGGCATCACCCAGATCGAGACGTCCGCCACCCGAGCCCAAATCTCGACAGCGACAGCCACGAGGAGCAGCGCGATCAGTGGCGGCAGAATCCAGCCGAGTAGCGGTCGCAGATCCACCAGCGCCAACGGGATTCTGCGGGCTGGCGCGGCGTTCAACTGGTCCAGGTCGCTGATTGGTTTGGAAATCATGATGCAGTTCAGGCGGCGTCCAGCGGGACTGCCGGCGTGGTCGGTGAACGCAGAGCCGCGCGGACGATGGCCGTGTCGTTGACAAAGCGGTCGGAATGCTCATGCTCGGGTCGCCTCGGTCGTGGCGTTGAGATCGGGATGTCGGCAATGATGCGACCAGGCCGCGGCGACATCACCAACACGCGGTCGGCGATCGCGACCGCCTCGGCGACCGAGTGCGTGACGAAGACGGCCGAGCGGGGCGGCTCGGTCGGGTCGTGCGAAATGCTCCAGAGTCGCTGCAGCTCGTAGCGCATCTGCTCGCGTGTGATCTCGTCGAGGGCGGCGAATGGTTCATCCATGAGCAGCAGTGGAGGATCGATCGCCAGCGCGCGCGCCAGCGCGACCCGCTGCTGCATGCCGCCGGACAGCTCGGCCGGTCGATAGCGCTTGAACGCGCTCAGGCCGACGAGGTCGATCAGTTCGTCGACGTTCGTCGAGGAATGGGTCTCGCGCGGATTGAGTTGTAGTCCCAGACGGACGTTGTCCTCAACGCTGCGCCAAGCCAGAAGCGCAGGTTCCTGGAATACCAGCCCGAGCCGCTTGTGGCGTTGAGCTTCCCTGGGCGTTTGACCAAACACCAATACCTCGCCGCCCGAGGATGGGGTGAGACCGGCGATCAGGCGCATCAGGGACGTCTTGCCGCATCCAGAGGGGCCGACCAGCGCTGTGAACTCGCCTGCCCGGATCGTCAGGCTCGTCGGAGACACCGCCTCAAGTTGTCCGCCTTCTTTGGTCTGGTACGTCAAGTGAACCTCTCGCAGACGGACGGCTGGTTCTGCGTCAGGCTCGATTGGATGCTTGATGACGAGCGGGGCTCTGCTGGAGGGAGTCTTGCTGATGCTGGTCACGGTACTGGCCAGGGTTGGCGTTAGCCTGATGAGGTGCGCTCCGCGCGATCATTTTCAGTTTAGGCGTAGATCGGGAGTGGGTATGGCGACCATCGGCTTTATTGGCGGAACGGGACCGGAAGG
>RKRS01000232.1 GCA_007571275.1 Dehalococcoidia bacterium | reverse complement strand
CACGACCAGCGTCAGGACGACCAGTTCGACGATGATCCACGCAAATACCTCAGCTGGTGGGCGCAACGTCGTGCCGAGGCCGCCCGACATCCGGGTAAGCGCATCATCGATCTCGAGAAGGAAGCTGTTGTCCTGCTGATCGAAGCGCTGGAAACGATCGGCGACAAGTACGGCGTCTACGGCTTCTCCGGCTATGGCCGCGACAACGTCGAGTTCTTTGTCTACAAGGACATGGACGAACCGTTCGGCGACCGGATCAAAGAACGCATCGACAAGATCGCTCCGGTCCGCTCAACCCGCATGGGTCCCGCGATTCGTCACTGCATCTGGAAGTTGCAGAACACCGACGCCAAAGTGAAGATCCTGATCCTGCTCTCAGATGGTCGTCCGCAGGACCACGGTTACGGCCGTGACCGTACCGAGAAGGAGTACGCCATCCACGACACCAAGATGGCGCTGACCGAGGCGCGACGCGAGGGCATGGTGCCATTTGCGCTGACCGTCGACCGTGCCGGCCACGATTACCTCAAGCAGATGTGTCAGGACATGGCCTACGAGGTCGTCGCCGACATCGAGTCGTTGCCGCGCCGCCTACCCGCCCTCTACCGCCGCCTCACTGGCTGAGGAGCAATCACAGCTCCTGTGAGAGGGCCAACCTTTCCCTCTCCCTCTGTGGAGAGATATCGCCAATCTTTGACCTCCCTTGGGGGAGGCGTCACGGAGTGACGGAGGTGGCTTTCCCCTCGCGCTACCATGTCTCCATGACTCTCCTGGCAGGAAGCCTGACGGTTGGCGGAATCGTCGCCGCGTTCGTCGCGACGCTGATCAATCAGGACTCGACTGGTCTCTACATCGTCTGCGCCGTTTTGGCCGCCGCCGGCCTGGCCCTGATGCTCCTGCTCGCCGTCCGCCGACGGCAAGACCCGTCCATACCACGCTACGCGCTCGCGCCGATGGCTATCGTCGTCGCACTATTGGGTATCGCCGCTTCAGGCGCGACCTGCGGCGTCGCCTGCATCGCCTGGGGCACGCCCGCGGCGGCGGCAACGCTCGCCGCCCCCGACGTCCGCGGCTGGGTCAGCCGCAAGCGTCCGCTCAAGCGAGTCTGAGCGATTAGTCTGGCTACATGGTGACATTCGACAGGCTCCCGATGCGAGATGTCCTGGTCGATCGGCTGGGCTGGCCGGAAGAAGACGCGCGCGCGTTCCTCGACGTCCTCGAGACGCCAACCGAGCACCTCGCTACCAAGGATGACATCGTCATCCTCCGCGCCGACCTCGATCAGCTCCGCGCCGACCTCGATCAGCTCCGCGCTGACCTCAATCAGCTCCGCGCTGACCTCAATCAGCTCCGCGCTGACCTCAATCAGCTCCGAGTGGAGTTTCGTGAGTTTCGCGAAGAGGTGCACAGAGATCAAGAACAGCTGGAGCAGCGACTGACTCACTACATCGATTCCCGAATCGAAGAACTCGACAAACGCATTCAGGCTCGTAATGAGGCGATGGAAGCGCGGTACATGGCCATGCTGCGCATGCACCAGCTACGCACGTACATGCTGGCGGCCGGCCTGGGTGGACCGGTTATCGGCTTGTTGATCGCCATCCTGGCCCGTATGTAGCGAATCCATCGCTAATTCGTCAGCCGCAGTTCGCGGTTTAACTCCAGCCTCAGGAACCAGCGCCAGGTCGCCAGCACGCCGATCACGAGCACGCCAATCAGCACCGCAAACGCGACGCCCAGGATTTGCCAGTCCGTCTCCACCTGGAACGGTGGCAGCACCGTACGACCGGTCTCATCGATCTCCAGGTAGGCAAGCAGCAGGAGTGAGATGCGGTTGCCCAGCAGCACACCCAGCACGAGGCCCGTGCCGACGATGATCGCGTACTCGAGGAACAGCTGTATCAGGATGCTGGCGTTGCCCACGCCGACAGTCCGCAAGAGCGCCATCTCCAGCCGCCGCTGGCGCGCAGAAACCGCCATCGAAACCAGAAACGCCAGGGCGAGCAATAGCGAGATCGCGATGAACGCCACCAGCAGGATGCCGGAGCCACCGGCTGTGGTCAGTGGATCTCGACCACTGTCATCGAGCCGCTCATTACGGTCGTAGAACTTGCCCAAGGAGTAGCGCGGGCGGTTGAGCTCGTTCTTGGTCGCCTCGCGCAGCTCGGGATCTTCAGGCAGATCGAGCCAGGCCTCTGTCGGGGTCACCCCCGGTCGCAGCGCCGTCACCGAGCCCATGTGGAACAGCGCGTCGTAGTCGGCCACGATGAACGACTGCTCATCCGGGCGCAGCGTCGGGAAGAGTTCAACGATGCTTGCCACCCGCGCCGTCACGATCATCGTATCCATACGCAGCGGATACCGGTCTCCCACTTCCAGGCGCTGTCGATTGGCAAAGTCGGCGCTGACGATGGTTGGTATCGTGCAGCGAACGTTGCTGCAGAACGCTGGATCGGCGAAGTGCGCCGCTCGCAGTCCTGGTGACTGCCCGACACCCGGATAAAACGCCATCACATGCTCGCCCGAGATCGGGTCGGCGTCGACTTCGAACGCGATTTCGTCTCCGCTACCCCGTCGCTGGACAAACTCCAGCCAACCTCGGTTTTCGAAGTCCTCAATGATCAGCTCACGCCCATCAGGCTGAATCGCCGTGATGGCGTCGTAATACACGGTCGAAGGCTCCGACGCGAACAGTCCGAACGGTTCGCTCATCACAATCGAATGCAATGCATACGGCCCAGTGGCTCCAAAGCCCACGATCTCTCTCTGGAAGTCGATGTCCATTGCGGTCCACGGCGTGCTCGCACTCGGCATGGCCAGGCCACCAGCGGTGTGATAGCGACCTTCGCCGTCACGCACACGAATCCAGAGCGACTGATCCGTCTCGCCTTCACCCATCCGCACCCAGAGCCTCAGGGTCTCCGTTTCCGCCGGAATACCGATGCCGCGGCCGACCGGCGGTACATCAATCGTGCTGATCAGCTCCTCGAAGGACAGAAGCGAGAGGTCCTCGCGGAACCACATCATGTCGACGGCTGACCTGGGCTCGAGACCGAGCACCGTCACGCTCGTCGTGGTACCGACGCTGCGCCCGGCCGACACCTTGCTGCGATGCACCGTGGCGATGCCCTCGACTCCCTCAATCGGCCCGAGGCGCGCGCGCACGCCATTTGCCGAGGTATACCCGCTCTCTCCCAGCCCGACGCGGAACTCCACCCCATTGTCATATTCGATTCGTTCCGCGAGTGACAGCTCGATCGTGTCCGCGTAGGACGCTGCGAACGTGCCCAGCGCCGCGCCCAGCATCAGCAGAATGGTCAGTCGCGCCGCAGGTCCGACCGTGCGGCTCACGTAGCGCAGCGTCGATGCAATCGATAGCGGGAATCGGTCATACGTCAACCAGGCGAAGAACCGATAAACATAGGGCAGGAAGCGCAGAATCACCAGCGCCGCCGCCAGGGCGAACAGGATCGGCGTGCTCAGCAGGAGCGGGTCTGCGGAGAGGCCGCCGACGCTGTTTCGTTCAAAGACGGTTCCCTTGAGGTCCGCTTCGAAGATCAGTCCGACCGCCACGAGCACGAGCGCGACGTCGAGGTAGTAGCGCTGCAGCGCATTTGGCCCGGCCGGCCGCGAGACGTTACGCAAGCGCTCCGAGAGCACGCGCGTGCGGCTGGCCAACACCAGCGGCGCCAGCGTAAACAGTACGGCGATGATCGCTCCCGCCGCAGAGAGCAGGAAGGCCATATCCGTCAGGGTGGTCGGAATCGTCTCTCCGCCAGTTAACGGCTCGAAGACCGGCGTGTAACCGAGCAGTCCGATCACGCCAATCGCAATAAACGGCGCCACCGCCGCCGCCACAATCGCCAGCAGAATCCCCTCAATCGCCGTATGCGAGATGACCTGCCAGATCGAGGCGCCACGCGAGCGCATCGAGAACAGTTCCTCCCGCCGCTGCGCCACCTGTACGCCTGAGACGATCACGACGTAGAACAGCGCGATCCCGACCACCTGCGCGAGCAGCATCAGGATCGGTACCTGTGTGAAGCTGAGATCCTTGACGAACGATTCGAGCCGCGGCTCGATCGGCGAGCGCACGCTGCCGCCGACCGAACGCAAATCCTCGCGCAGCAGATCGAACGACTCGCGCGTCCCATCGAGTACCGCGACGTTAAGTTGATCGGTGTCAATCTCCGAGATCCACAGCGTGTCAACCAGATAGCCGCTCAACACCTGCGGAAACACGTCATCGAATGTGGCGGAGGGAACGATCAGGGACATCACCTGCGGTATCACCGAGCCCGTGTACACGCCGTACGTGATGTCGTTGGGGACGCGCCGCCAGTAGTCGCTGGTGTCGTCATCCGGCGCGATCAGGCCCGTCACGACGATCGGAATCAGGCGCGTCACCTGCATGGTCGGTTCGCAGGGTGGACGCGGCGGCGGCGGCGGTCCGCCGGGCGGCGGGTCCGGCTCGCGGTCGCACTCGTCCCAGCTGTCGATCACCTGCCACTCCGACCCCACCTCAACCCCGTACACTCTCGCGCTCGGGGCCGGCATGGCCACCTCGATCGGTCCCGATATCTCCCCCGCGCCGTTGACCATCGGCGCGTCAGGGAAGCGACCGTCGACCATCGTGACGTGATCCTGCGCCTCGTCCAACGCCGCGAAGTACGCGGTCGTCGGGATCACCTGGCCCGGTCGCAAGGGCAGATCGATCCCGGTTGGGACGGTCGAGCGGAAGCGCAGCCGCTGCGACTCCAGTTCGCCAAAGCGTTCGCTGATCGACTCTTCGGCGTAGCTGCGGGCCGAGTCATTCGGACCTCCGGCGAGCGGCAAGTCGTTCAGGTACGTGAACATCTGCCGACGCTCGGTCAGGTCTTCACGCAGACTGACCGTCAGCGAGAGATCGGAGACGGCGCGCGTGTAGATCGTGGTCGAGGACATCAACACGGCCGCGACCAGAATGCCGATCCCGATCACTAACTGCAGCCGCCAGCTGTCGTGCATGCGACGCAGGACAAAGCCCAGAATCGACCCGAATGACTCCACCCGACCCCCTCGACTTGCTCTGCGCTTTGTTCCGCCCGCCGTGCCGTGCCATGTCGCGGCGGGACGCGGAATATCTGGCAATGCCTAGTAGTCTACGAAGAGATCGTGGTCGAACATACCCCCAAACCACGTTCTCGGACAGTCGGCGCGGAGCAACACAGGCAGCATGGGCAGCATCTTCAGTTCTCTCCCGACCGCCTTTCGCATCGCTGTGCGGCGGTTGAACGGTAACCGTCGTCTGATGGCCGCCATTGCCGTCGGCGTGATCCTCGCCGTCGCCCTGATGGCTTCCACCTCGATCTACCGCAACGCGCTCCAGGACCTCGGCCTGCAGACCGATCTGCGTCGTGTCTCCGACGCCGACCTCGACGTGCGCATTCTCAACGCCGCGCACGGACTCTCCAGCGGCCTGGCCGAAGAATCGTTTGACGTCATCGACCGTCGGCTCGGGATTCCCGAGGACTACATCTCTGACACCAACAAGTCGTTGACCTCCGCCACATTCTTCATGACCGAAGTCGGCGGCATCCCGCCGGATGAGGATCCGCGCGACCGCGCGCGCGTGCTCTGGTTTGAAGGCGTGCGCGACCATATCGAGTTGGTCGAAGGCGAGTGGCCCAATCCTGCCCCGGTCGCCACGCCTGACCAACCGCCCATCATTGATGTCGCCATCGGCACTGACGCAGCGGCCTCGGGTGGATTCAGTATCGGAGAGGTCCGCGACATCCACGCCTCCTGGCGCGATGACGCTGAGCCGATCCAAATCCGAGTGGTCGGGCTGGTCCGCCCGATCGACTACACCGAACGCTATTGGGGAGTGCGCCGCGATCACTTCCAGGTACCCGTCGAGAAGACCGACGCCTTCGCTTTCTTCGCTCCAAAGGCCACGCTGATTGACGCGATGGCCGGCTACATGCCGGAACTACGCGCCCGGCTCGAGGTCTACGCCCAGGTCGAGCGTTCCGCCTTCGTCGCTGATGAAGCGGGCCTCGCCGCCGTTCGCTTCCGCGCCGCCTTTGAGGCCATCGCCAAGGAAATCGAGCGGGCTCGCGTCGAGACCGAGATCGTCAACGTCCTCAACAACTACGAGACCAAGGAATTCTTCTCCTCGATCCCGCTGCTGGTATTGACGCTGCAGATCGTCGGGATCGTCCTGTTCTATCTCGTGCTCGTCTCCACGATGGTCGTTGAGCGGCAATCGGCGGAAGTCGCGCTGCTCAAGTCGCGCGGCGCCGGACTTGGGCACATCATGTCCATCTCCACGCTTGAGGGATTGCTGCTCGTTGCGCTGGCGATGGGCATCGGGCCGATCGTCGCGCGTGAAGCGATCGCCTTCCTCGGCTACTCCCCCGCCTTCGAGGGCCTGACCGGCGGTGCGCGTCTGAGCGTCGAACTGACTGGCGAGGTTTACATCTGGGCTGCGGTCGGCGCGGCCTTGAGCTTTATCGCCCTGCTCTGGCCCGCCTGGCGCTCCAACCGCGCCACCGTCGTTCACTACGCCCGTTCCACCTCACGACCCGAGGACAAGCCCGTCTTCCAGCGCTACTACCTCGATCTCGTCGTGGTCGGTGTGGGCGCGTTGCTCTTCTTCCAATTGCAGGAATCGGGATCACTCGTGACCGAGGACCTGTTCGGCGGTCTCCAGCAGGATCCGCTCCTGCTGATCGCGCCTGCCGTCTTTGTCGTCACGGTGGCGGTGCTCTTCCTGCGCCTCTTCCCGTTGCTGCTCTCTGCCTTTGGCGGCATCACCCGACTTCTGGGCGGCGCATCGATGCAGATGGTGCTCTGGCACCTGACCCGCGCGCCCGTCCAACCCGGACGTCTCGCCCTGCTGCTGATCATGGCGACCTCGCTGGGCATGTTTGGCGGCACCTTCGGCGCGACGCTGGACAAGTCCTTCGACGACCGCGCCGCCTACCAATCCGGCGCGGCGCTGCGCCTGGCTGACGTACGCAGCGGCGGCGCATCGGTGCAGATGCTGGAAGCCGATCTGGCCGATGCGCCGGGTATCGCGCACGCTTCATACGTCGTGCGCCAGAACGCCTCGTTTTCACGCGGCGCGCTCGACGTCACCGATGCGACCGTGCTCGGCATCGATCCTGAGTCCTTTACCGATGTGCTCTGGTACCGCGAGGACTTTGCCCTCAACGATGTCCGCGAGCTGGTCAACCGCGCCACAGGACCCGAGTTTGAGGTCGAACAGATTGTGATCCCGGCCGACGCCACATACGTCGGTATGTGGTTGTGGCTGCCGGCGAGTAACGGAGTCATTACGCCCAACCTCAGATTGCAGGATGGCCGAGGGCGCTATCGGGACGTGACACTGCAAGGCCTGCCCCGCGGCCGCGGTTTCGGCGGCGCAGCGCTGGAAGAAGGCTGGCGTTTCCTCTACGGAGACCTCTCTCAGGGCTCAGGCGGACCACATCAGGGTCCCTGGACCTTGCAGGGCGTCTCGATTCGCACGGGCGGCAACCTGAACTTCTTCGGTTCAGCGGGTTGGGATTCGATCCAGTACACGAAGGAGTCCACTCTGCCCGAGGAGATCATCAACGTGGGATTCCGCGAGGGCGTGATCATTGAGAGCTTCGAGGAGCAGGGCCGCTGGACGGTATTCACCGATACCAGCCGTGAAGGACCGCTGCCCGATGATGCGCGTCTGAGTCCAGAAGTTGCGCTAGACGGCGAGTACGGGATGCGCTACCGCTGGAATCGTGACATACGCACCGGCTTGCCGCGCGGCGTTCGTCTGATCGGTCCGGCCGAGGCGCTGCCCGTTGTCGTCAGCCGCGACTTCCTGACCGAGGCCTCACTCGACGAAGGAGAGTTGGCATTGTTGGGCATGTCCAGCGTCTACGTCCCGGTCAAGATTGTCGGGAGCTTCGATCTGTTCCCGACCTGGGACCCTGAGGCTGCTCGCTCGCTGATCATCGCCAACCGCGATTATCTCTACTACTGGATCAACCGCAACCCGGCCACCATCGGCGCCGCTGCGCCCAACGAGGTCTGGATTCAACCTACCGACGAAGACGGCCTGCGCCAGCTGCGTACCTTCCTCGAGGTCACGCCGCCCTGGAAGCATGAGGCCTACGACGTCGACGCGATCCGCAACCTGCAGGATGAGGATCCACTCGTTGCCGCCGGCTGGGAGGGACTGCTCTTTCTCACCTTTATCGCAATCGTGCTCCTGGCGGCGCTGGGCTTCCTGGTCGCGTCGGTACTCGTGGCGCAGCAGCAACAGGGCGAGTTCGCGGTCCTCCGCACGATGGGATTCTCCCTACCCCAGGTCCTGCTTGTGGTCGGGATCGAGAAGATCCTGATCATCGTGGTATCGATGGCGCTGGGCACGGCCGTCGGACTGCAGCTCGGCACGATGATGCTGGAGTTCGTCGGCTTCGTCGAGACCGGCGAGACCGTCCTGCCGCCATTCGTCACAGTCACCGACTGGGCCACGATCGGCAGCGCCTACGGCGTGCTTGGCCTGGTCTTCCTCGGCGCGATCGCCGTGATCGTGGCGCTCTACATGCGTATGACGATTGGCCAGATCCTCAGGATCGGCGCTGAATAGCCGTCGCCGCTTGTTCCGCTTTGCGGTCAATCGATTGCGCTGGCGGGAACCAGCCCAGAGTCAATCGCCGCCACCGACGCTACTGACCCGTTCCTCAACCACACTGCGCTGCGGCGCCGGCCGAGCGGCAAGTGGGCGCAACGCCGCGCTGGCGGTCGCCGCCGCCTGACGTACGACCTCCTCGGCCATCCGCCGCGTTTCCTGGACCAGCTCGCCGTGACGAATCACCGATCGGATGCGCGGGAGCAGCAACGCCAGAATCATGATCGCCGCGAAGATGAAGCCCGGCACGATCAGCAATGGGCGGATGCTAATGAAGTCAGCCGCTACGCCGTTTGCCAGAATCATCACCGCCATGATCCCGCCGGCAAACATCGCGTAGAGCGCCATCACGCGTCCGCGCAGTGAGTCGGGCACGACCGCCTGAATCATGGCGCTGGTCAGCGCCATGAACATCGCTTGGCTAGCTCCTGCGATTACGCCGCCGATCAGCGCGATGATCAACGTGTTGGCCAGCCCCACCCAGACCAGTGACAACCCTGAGAACACTCCCACCACCATGAATACCCGCCCACGGATGGCGCCCATCGGCAGCATCGACAGCGCGATCGTCGAAACCAGCGCGCCGCCGCCAATCGCCATCAGCATGTAGCCGTACTCCGACTGTCCACCGCCCAGGATGCGATCGGCGTAGGCCGGCAAGAGCGAGAAGTCGAACGCCATCGTGAACATGCAGTGCAACGAGACCATCACGATCATCAGTCGCACGGATGGCGCCTGGCCGAGGTAGCGCAACCCGTCCTGCATGTGGCGAGCGCTGTCGCGCAACAGCCCACCCGAGTGACCCTGAATGCCGCCTGTTGAGCGGGTCGACATCCGCGTCATCTGCAGAATCGACAGCATCAGGAAGATTGCCGCTGCGGCAAATACCCATTCAGCGCCGAACTCCTTCAGGATCGGTCCGGCGACCGGGCCAATCACTTTGGAACCGAACTGCATCATCGAGGCCATCGTGATCGCGCTCAACAAGGCGGCGATTTTGACTGTGTTGGGCAGCAGCGCTTGCTGCGCTGGCATCTCGCCCGAGCGGATGATGCCCGAGAAGGCGGTAATCAGGACCAGGTTCCACATCGCAATTTCGCCGCTGAACGCCAGGATCGCCAGCACAATTGCGCATAGACAGGCCCCGGCGCGACAGATGATCACAATGCGAGCGCGGTCGAAGCGGTCGGCCAAGGCTCCACCGATCGGCGCTAGCACCCAGGGACCAATTGCGGCGAAGGTGACGATGCCCGTGCCTGAGGGACTGCCCGTCAGTTCATATGCCAACCATCCGCGCGCGGTGATCATGGCCCATAGCGAGATCGCTGACAGTCCCGCCGCGTAGAACAGGCGTCGATACTCGAGGTAGGTCATCGCCGGGAACATCCGTGACAGACGACTCGGCTGGTCGACCTCTGCCTGCGCGAGCTGGCTCATAACGCCTCGGTCTCCGTTGCCCAATTCACCGTATGGTACGACTTCGTGAGCGTTTCTGACCAGACCGACAGCTTTGTCAGCCTGCAGGTACGCTAGCGACGAAACCTATCACTGATCCCGCCCAGAGCACGCACCAGAGCAGGCACGAGCATGACCTCTCCAGACAACCTTCGCGAACGTTCCAGCGTCCTCGTCGACGGCCCCAATCGCGCCGCCGCGCGTTCACAGCTCTACTCCGTCGGCTATGACGACGAGGCGCTGTCCAGGCCACTGGTCATGGTGGCCCACTCCTGGATCGGCACCATGCCCTGCAACTTCTCACACCGCGAACTGGCGCAGGATGTGATGCGCGGCATCCGCGAAGCCGGCGGCACGCCGATGGAGGTCAACACCGTCTCGATCTCCGACGGCATCACGATGGGTACTGAGGGCATGAAAGCCTCGCTGATCTCGCGCGAGATCATTACCGACTCCATCGAGCTGTGCGCGGTCGGCTACGCCTTCGATGCCGCCGTGATCATCTGCGGTTGCGACAAGACAATCCCCGCTGCCGCCATGGCGATGGCGCGGATCAACATCCCTTCGGTCGCGTTGTACTCGGGTTCGATTGCCCCAGGCCGACACCACGACGGTCGTGACCTCACGATTCAGGATGTTTTCGAAGCGGTCGGCCAACACTCGGCTGGCACGATCGACGACGAAGAACTGCATCAGGTCGCGCTCAACGCCTGTCCCGGCGCTGGCGCCTGTGGGGCTCAGTACACGGCGAACACGATGGCGACGACGCTCGAGTTTCTTGGCCTCTCGCCAATGGGCTCGGCCACGGTCGGCGCTACCGATCCGCGCAAGCATAACGTTGGCGAGGAAGCGGGACGGCTCGTCATGGACGTGCTCCGACGCGGGGTCAAACCGCGCGACATCCTGACCAGGCAAGCGCTGGAAAACGGCATCGCCTGCGCCGCCTCGACCGGAGGTTCCACCAATGTCGTCTTACACCTGCTGGCGCTCGCGCGGGAAGCTGGCGTCGAACTGAGCATCGACGACTTCGACCGCGTCTCCGAGCAAACGCCGCTGATCGGTGACCTCCGGCCCGGTGGCCGCTACGTCGCGCTCGACATGGATCGCGCCGGCGGCACGCCGCTGCTCGCCAGACGCCTGCTCGAAGCGGACAAGCTCCACGGCGACGCGATGACCGTCACCGGCCAGACCATCGCCGAAGCCGCAGCCGGCGCTGAGGAAACTCCCGGGCAGGACGTCATCCTGCCCGTCGACCAGGCGCTCAAGGAAACCGGCGGACTGGTGATTCTTAAAGGCTCGCTCGCGCCCGACGGCTGCGTCGTCAAGGTCGCCGGCTACGAGCGTCAGCTGCAAAGCGGCCCGGCGCGCGTCTTCGAGCGAGAAGAAGACGCCATGGACGCGGTCACCAACAACCAGATCAACGCAGGCGACATCGTCGTGATCCGCTATGAAGGTCCCAAAGGCGGTCCGGGTATGCGCGAGATGCTCGGCGTCACCGCGGCGATTGTCGGCGCCGGACTGGGCGAGTCGGTCGCGCTGCTCACCGACGGCCGCTTCTCAGGCGCGACCCGCGGTCTGATGGCTGGCCACGTCGCGCCCGAAGCCTATGTCGGCGGTCCAATCGCGCTGGTCGAAGAAGGCGATCAAATCACCCTCGACATCGCCAGTCGCCAGCTCAACCTCGATGTCGACGAGGCGGAGCTGGAGCGTCGCCGAGCCAACTGGAGTCCCAGGACTCCCAATTACGAAAACGGCGTCTTCGCCAAGTACGCAACGCTCGTCTCCGGCGCCGAACGCGGCGCCGTGACGTCCTGAGGATCAGAACAGCTTCTTCCGACGCCTCGGGCGGAACGCGGAGCTGCTCCGCCGACGCCTGCCGCCGGTCAGCGCCCGTTCTACCGATCGCGCCGTAGGCGCGCTTGACCGGCGCGGTCGCGTACTTGTGCTGGATGTCGCCGTCACGGCTGAGAACGCGCGCATCATCCTGGAAATGACGCGAAGCAAGGCAAGTAGCGAATCCAGCAACGAGGGCGACGCTTTGCCACGACCCCGATTCGTCTTGCGAAAATCCCAGGGGCGTACGGCGTCAGCATCCGCCCAGACGCCGACGCCCGCGCGTCGCGCAAGCCGTTCTGCGTCGTCGAAGCCGTACTCTTGCCCGCCGTACTCCTCGTACCAGTAGGCCAGTCCCTGCTCGACCATCTGGTGATTCGCAGACTGATGCGGCGAGCCGTTTTCGGGATAGAGCAGGCCCACCAGGCGCTGGTAGCGGTCGGTGTCAAGGACATGCAGCCGCCATGCGCCGCGTCCGACGATCTCTTCGAGGAGCCGCTGCGCCTCGTCACCCCGATCCTGCGCTAGTTCTGGCGCGTCGATGCCGTACATCCGCACCGACTGCTCCTCACCGTCAGGGAGTCGCACTTTGACGGAATCTCCGTCAATCACCCGCAATACGCGGACCGAATAATCCGTGAGCATTGATCGCGCCCTTCAGATTCCATGCAACCAGTAGATGATGTTTCCGCCTACCACAACGAGCCAGGTCCGGAGGTGCACTACCATCCCTCTCATGACACGCACCCAAATTACTCCAGACCTCACCCTCGATACCGCCGAGCAAGGGGATGGGCCGCTCGTCCTCATGATTGCCGGCGGGTTCATGGATATGGACCAGTGGGCGCTCGTCGCCGATGCCCTTCCCGACAGCTACCGCGTCGTCCGCTACGACCAGCGCGGCATTGGTCAGTCCGACCAGCCGACTGAAGGCTACACCGTCGATCAATTCGCCGAAGACGCGATCAACCTGATTCGCACCCTCGACGCTGGCCCTGCCGTGCTGGTCGGCAACTCGCTCGGCGGAACCGTTGCGATGGCCGTTGCCTTCGCCGCGCCTGAGTTGGTCCGCGGACTCGTGATCTGCTCGGCCTCCGCCGGCCCCGCCGGCCCGCCAACGCCACCCGAAACGATGCAGTACATGATGCGCAGCGCCTCGTTGCCGGTACCGCAAGCCGCGGCGGCGATGATGGACATCCTCTTCGCCACCGACTTCATCGATGAGCACCCCGAGATGTTGGACGCCGCTGTCGAGAAGCGCAGCCAGGGTTCGCCAATGATCGCCACGCTCGGGCCGCTGCAGTCGGCGCTGGCGTTCGACCCGCTTGAGCGGCTCAAGTCGATGGACCTGCCAACGCTCATCCTGCACGGTGAGGACGATGTGCTTGTCCTGTCCGATCACGCGCAAATGCTCGCTGATGCCGCGCCAG
>RKRS01000020.1 GCA_007571275.1 Dehalococcoidia bacterium | reverse complement strand
GGCTGAGGTGCTCTCCTACCTGAGCCCGACTGTCAGCGTGCTTCGCGAACAACCGCCAGCGCGAACGTCGCGAGTTACTCGCAGAATGGGCAGACCTCCAGCTGCAGGACGTTCGACGCCTCAGTGAAGCAGCTGACGAGGTCAACGCAAGTCTGGGCGGACGCGTGCGGATCACAGTGACCCGTTCCGGCCATATGCAGCCTCTCTTCGACGTGCTCGAGAGCGAGATCGGTGGACGCCTCAAGCGAGTGAAAGAGAAACTGGAGCAGAGCACGGACTTTTCGGTACACGACTTTGTTGCTCGCTGTCGTGACGGAGCCGAGTCCTTGCAGCAGAGCTATGGACTGACTGAAACCGAAGCTCAGCGATTCGCGGCCACGACCCCCGAGACCTTGATGAAGCTCGAAGAACTGGAGATTCCCCCGTCCACGAGCATCGAGCTGAACACCGCGACCAGGAATCGGCCGGAGTGGAGGATGCTTGGGCAACTCTCGACCGGCCAGAAGGCCACCGCCGTACTGCTGCTGCTCCTGCTCAGGTCAGATGCGCCACTGATTGTTGATCAACCCGAGGACGATCTGGACAATCGGTTTATCACTGGAGAAATCGTGCCGCGGATTCGAGAGGAGAAGCATCGGCGCCAGTTCGTGTTCTCCACACACAATGCGAACATCCCCGTGCTCGGCGATGCTGAGCTGATTCTCGGGCTCACCCCAGCGGAGCAGGCCGGCGCCGGCATTCGCGCTACGATCAGACGTGGGCACATGGGGGCCATTGACGAGATCGGCCCGCGCCTGCTGATCGAGGAGACGCTCGAGGGCGGCAGGAACGCGTTCGAGACGCGGCGGCTCAAGTACGGATTCTGAGGCTCGCTTGATGAACCGCGCCGAGCTACTGGAGCTGATCCAATACGGTGAGAACTCGGGCGTCGAGTTCAAGCGAGACGACGTTCATCCACAGCGGCTGGCCGGCGAGATCGCAGCGCTGCTCAATCTCGAGGGTGGCCACATCTTGCTTGGGATCGAGGATGATGGAACCGTTACAGGCCTGGCGCGTTCGGCCGATGAGGCTGAGGAGTGGGTGATGCAGGTTGCCCGTGACCACCTGCTGCCGCCGATCACTCCTTACTGGGAAGTGCACGTGCTCTGGTCCCAAGAGCGAGTTGGCATTATCTCTCTCCCGGCCAACGCTCCAGACAAGCCGTACAAGGCGAAGCGCGGTTCGTCCTGGGTGACGAAGGTTCGGGTTGGTTCAACCACAAGAGACGCGTCGCGGGAGGAAGAGGAGCGGCTCTACCAGCAGGCGGGACGGCTGCAGTATGGCCTCAAGCCGATCCCCGGCGCGACGATTGACGATCTTGACCGACGCCGGCTGCGCGACTACTTCACCCGAGTGCTCTCCGGTGACGCCCCAGAGGATCGGGACGCTGAGCAGTGGGAGGTACTGCTGCGCAATCTGGACCTCGCCGTCATCTCAGCCGGCGTCACGGCTCCAACAGTGGATGGGATGCTGCTGTTCGGAATGCGACCGGGCCGCTTCCTGCCCCAGTCGGGTGTTCGCGCCATCTCGTACAGCGGGGTGGAACCGGACTACGCCGCCCGCGCTGACGAACAGCTCAAGGGCGCCATGCTTCCACTACACGGGAGCGACGGTTCCCTCATCGAGAGCGGCCTGGTCGAACAGGTCTGGGACTTCTTTCGCCGCAACGCCGCACCAGTCGCCAGCCTGGATGACGGTCGCCGAGTCGACTCCTGGGAATACCCGGAAGATGCGGTGCGCGAGATCGTGATCAACGCGCTGGTGCATCGTGACTACAGCATTGCGGGCACGGATGTCTCGCTTTCCATGTTCAGCGACCGATTGGAAGTTCAGAGTCCAGGCAGATTGCCAAACACTGTGACGCTGGAGGGGATGCGCTCCGGGCTCCGCTATGCACGGAATCAGACGTTGGTGAATGTGATGCGTGACTACGGATATGTCGAGGCTCGCGGGATGGGGATACGGAACAAGGTCATCCCGGCTATGCGCGCCCACAACGGCTCAGAGCCGGAGCTGGTGGAAGGTGAATATCACTTTCGCGTGTGCTTGCGAAAGTAAGCGGCGGCATGAAACGGTCGCTAACCATGTTCGTGCCGAGGAATTCCACATCACGCGTTGGAATCTCCAGACCCTGGCTCTGGCGGAGGCGAGGAAGCGGTCTACGGCTCATGGCAAAGGCGCTTTCGCGGGTGGGGTGGTTTTCAGCCACTGGCATCGCTGGAGAACGATGAGCCGGGCTGACTGTGTCCAGGGCTGCTCACTCCACGGCAGAGTCAGTCCACGCTCACCGAGCTGGCGGCTCTGCAATTTGAGCACCTCCGCCCCAGGTTGGCGACCGTCGGGCTTGGGACAGAGGCGCTGATGCACGGTCTGCAGCCCGGCCCAATCCTGGTGGGGCCTGGATGAGTTTCGTCAGTTCAGGTATGATTACCGGTATGTTTCGAACATAGATTTCGAACGTGGATGGCCATTCACCGACCGAGACGTGTTCCATGCGGCAGGACGAGAACGCTGACCAAGGAGGATTAGATGCAGGATCGACCGCAAGTAATCCCCGCTGCGCTCTATGCCAGAGTATCCAGTGATCGGCAGGATGTTGACCTCTCAGTCGCCGCGCAACTCAGAGCGCTGCGCGACTATGCCGAACGCAACGGTTACCTGGTGGTGCGGGAATACATCGATGAAGCCGAAAGCGGCCGCGTCGCTAACCGACCGCAGTTTCGCAAGATGTTGGACGAGGCGTCCGCTTCGACGGCGCCATTCCAGGAGATCCTGGTCTGGAAGTTCTCTCGGTTCACCCGTAAGCGAGAACACGCAGTCGCCTTCAAGTCGATGCTCAGGCGGCGCGGCATCCGCGTCACCTCCATCACCGAGCACGCCGATGACTCGCCGACCGGCAAGCTGATGGAAGCGATCATCGAGAGCGTCGATGAGTTCTACTCGGAGAATCTGGCCCAGGAGGTGACGCGCGGGATGCGCGAGGCGGCTGAGCGGGGATTCTACCTTGGCTCGCGCGCGCCCTACGGCTACCGGCGGGTGAAAGTGCAGGACGGCGCCAAGCAGCGGCCCACCCTGGAGATTGACCCCGACGTGGCCCCGATCGTAGAGGAGATGTTCCAGCACTCGGCGCGCGGCAAGGGGCTCAAGGAGATTTGCCAGGAGCTGCACGAGCGCGGCATCACCAAGAACGGCAAGCGCTGGCAGAAGAACATGCTGCATTACCTCTTGACCAACGAGGCCTACGCCGGGATGGCGGTCTGGGGCAAAACAGCGAAAGAGGGCTCCATCCCCAACCCGGTACGCGTCGAGGGAGCCTGGCCAGCGATCGTCTCGCGTGAGCTGTTCGAGCAGGTGCAACGAGGCCTCAAGGCCCGTGCCCCGAAGATGCAACACCCGGCCCGCGTAGGCAGCAAGTTTCTGCTGAGCGGGCTCTTGCGCTGCGGTGCCTGTGGCAAACCGTACAGCGGTCAGAGCGCCAAGAGCGGTCAGTTCGCCTACTACGTCTGCAACAAGCGGATGCGCGAAGGCGCTGAGGCGTGTGGCGGTCGTCATATCAACGCCGCCCGGCTCGAGGACCTGGTTGTCGGGAAGGTCCTGCAGCGCATTCTCAACGAGCAGACGATCACCGAGTTGGTGCAACTCGTGGCCGAGGAGATCGATGCGGTCGCCGAAGAGCGAGCCGCGGAGCTGTCGACTATCGATACGCAGCTCGCGGATGTGCGCCGCCGGCTGGAGCGCCTCTACGACGCGCTGGAGAACAGCGACCTCACCTACCAGGCGCTCTCACCACGCATTCTTTCGCTCAGGCAGCAGGAGGATCAGCTGACGGCGGCCCGCGACGACGCTCGGCGTCAGCTCGAAGAGCGCCGGGCGGAGTTGCCCTC
>RKRS01000021.1 GCA_007571275.1 Dehalococcoidia bacterium | reverse complement strand
GTCCTGGGGTGTTGAATGCCGTCCGCGAGACGATGAGCGACGCTCTTGCCTCCAACTTCATCGACATGAGCTCGCTCTTGCTCGAGGAACGAGACTCCAGGGAACGTCGACTCACGCCAGAGTTCGTTGAGCGGTTCTTCGTCGACGGCCTCCGCCATCTCGACGGGCGCATTGTGGCCGGCACCGATCGCGACTGGCGCATTGACTTCGTCCCACAGGCCATTCGGCACGAGGTTCGCTCGGCGAGCACTGGCGAGTTCGGTTCCGACGGACGCATCATCACCTTCAACAAGGAGCGACTGCGCCGCGAACCGCCCGCCGAGTTCTCGGCGCCGGGTCACCCACTCTTCGACGCGGTCCTGGGACGCATTCTCGAAGAAGGTCGTCCTGCGCTTGCCTCGGGCACTGTGTTCCTCGACAAGGAAACCAAAGAGCCGTATCTCGTCTGGCTGCTGGAGACGGCGGTGGTCAACGGAGAAGGCGAGGAGGTGCACAAACGGCTGCTTGCGTTGCGGCAGCGCGGCGACAGCTTCGAGCGAATTACTCCGGGCGTACTGCTCGATCTGCCTCCCGCTGATGCTGCGCCGGCCATCCCCGAGGGACTGAAAGCGATTGCCGACAGCGACGCGGCAATCGCCAGCGCCACCGACCTGTACACCGCCGAGTACCTGGAAGAGGTGACGAGCGAGCAGCAACGGCGGGTCAGCATCGTTGAGGATGCGCTCCAGCGTTCGGTCAACGACAATCTCTCCGCGCTTCAGCTGCAACTGGACCGCCAGCATGAGGATCAGGCGGCCGGCAAGGAGATGGGCATCGCGATCCGCACCACGAACGAGCAGATCGACAACCTCACTGAGGGATTAAAGCAGCGGCGTCAGTCGCTGAAACGCCAGAGCGTGACCGCGATCCAAACACCCCGAGTCGTCGGTGTTGCCGCCGTGATTCCCGGTCATGTGCCGCACGTGATCGAGGAAGGTCAGGGCGGCGACCACACTACCGTCGAGATGGCTGCGATGCAGGTGGTGATGGAGTACGAACGGGCTCAGGGCCGGGAACCCGAGGATGTCTCGAAGACCGGCGTGGGCTGCGATGTGAGGAGCGAGGCTGCCAATGGCGGCGTCCGCTACATTGAGGTGAAGGGACATGCAGCGACTGGGGACGTCACGCTCTACTACACCGAGTGGCAGTTAGCCCACCGGATGCGCGAGGAGTTCTTCATCTACGAGGTCGACTACGCCACTACGAAGCCCGAGCTGCGCATCGTTCAGGACCCCGTTGGCAAAGGCGTCCAGGCAATGGAGCGAGTCACGGAATACCGCATACGGGCCGCCGACCTGCGAGCGGTCGCCGAGTCACGGGCGACGGACACCCGGTAGAGGTGAGAGGATGAGCGAGCGGCGCAAGCGGCTGATTGAAGTGGCGTTCCCGTTGGAGGAAGTCTCTGCCCACTCGCGCCGCGAGAAGAACGTGCGCCACGGGCACATCTCCACACTCCACATCTGGTGGGCGCGACGACCGCTCGCTGCCTGCCGCGCCTTCATCTACTCCTCCCTTGTTGACGATCCAGACACCGACGCCGAACGACAAGAGCTCCTACGGGAGGTGGCCGATCTGGCAAGCTGGGAAGCGGTGCGCCATCCCGATCGGGTCGTCCGGGCGCAGGAAGACGGCGGCAGCGGGCTCACGGGAAGAGAGTTGTTGGAGCGTGCACAACAACGAATCTTGCGAGACAACGGCGGTGTATCTCCCAGCCTGCTTGATCCGTTCGCCGGTGGAGGCGCGATTCCGCTCGAGGGGCTGCGGCTCGGCTGCGAGGTCGAGGCCAGTGACCTGAATCCCGTCGCCGTCCTCATCCTCAAGGGTACGCTCGAGCATCCCCAACAGTATGGTCAGCCGGACAGCCGCCCTGTACCCGATTACATCTTGGAAGCGGACGCCAACGAGTCCCAGCCAGGCTTCCTAGACGGCGACTGGGCGAACCAATACCGTCAGAATCCGCTCGCCACTGATGTGCGCTACTGGGGCCGCTGGGTGCTGGAGCGCGCCCGTGAGGAACTGGCCGAATACTACCCCCCTGACCCGGACGGCAGCGTGCCCGTCGCATACCTCTGGAGCCGCACCATCCCCTGCCCCAGCTGCCGCGCCGAGATGCCACTGATTCGACAATACTGGTTAGCCCGCAAGTCGAAGAAGAAAGCTGCGCTGGAACCGATCATCGACCGCGAAGCAGGACGTGTTGACTTCCGCATCGTCCAGGGCGATGGCGTCAGCGGAAACCCAACGCGGGCGACAACTTCGCGGGGTGACACCCGTTGTCTGCTCTGCGATCAGGTGGTCAAAGCGGCACAGGTTCACGATATCGGTCGTACAGGCGACATGTCCGCTCGAATGACTGCGGTGATCCTCTCGCCAAAGGGCAAGGGTGGCAAACGCTATCGCGCGGTGAAGGACTCAGACGTTGAAATCTTTCGAGCCTCCACAGCCAAGTCAGAGGAGTTGCGCTCACAAACACTGCATGGTCTGCCAGCCATCCCGGATGAGCCTATAGCTCACCATCCGCAATACATGCCTGTTCGCGGGTACGGTCTAGATGAGTGGGGCAAGCTGTTCAACGAGCGACAGTTGTTGACCATGGCTACCCTCGTTCGTCTAGCTAGTACGGCACACGCAGAAATGTTGTCGAACGGCCTCGATACCGGCTATGCAACTGCAATCGCCACGTACTTAGGCTTGGCGATCGGTAAATTGGCCGACTATAATTCAACGCTTTCGCGGCTATTGTCTAGCCGCGAAAGCGTTGGCAACACGTTTACCAGGCAAGCACTGCCAATGGTCTGGGACTACTGTGAGGTGAATCCTCTTTCCGGGTCCAGTGGGAGCTTTGCACGCGCTCTGAACTGGGTTACGACAGCAGTCGGCCCCGTAGGGTCGCCTGCCCGGGTCTTCCGGCGAGATGCTGGGAGCTCTCTGTCCACACACACATGTCTGCGATTGTCACTGACCCTCCTTACTACGATGCAATCAACTATGCCGATCTTTCAGATTTCTTCTACGTATGGCTGAAACGTTCCGTAGGGCCCCTTCATTCTGACTTGCTGTCTCTGCCTCTGACTCCGAAGCGCGACCAAATTGTGATGAATTCATATGCTAGTGGCAGTCACACAGAACCCTATCAACTGACTGGCAAAGAACGTAGGCAAGCTGCTCGAGAATTCTACGTCGAGGGCATGTCTCGGGCGTTTGCAGCAATGTCAGTTGCATTGGAAACAGATGGAGTCATGGGTGTGGTCTTTGCTCACACCGATCCTGATGCTTGGAGCACGCTTATCGAGAGTTTGTTGGAAGCAAGGCTCGTGCCTGATAGCTCATGGCCGATCGATACCGAACTCCAAAATAAGGCCGATGGTTTAGGGCAAGCCCGTCTCAAGACGCCTGTGTGGATGGCCTGTCGCAAGCGGGAAGCTGTGGCAGATGAGGCGTTCCTTGGCGATGTGATCGAGGAGATGCGACCGGTCATCCGTGAGCGGTTGCTTTACTTCTGGAGTCAGAACATCCGCGGTGCTGACTTCTTCATCAGTGCGATCGGACCTGGTCTTTCGGTGTTTGGCCGCCACCAGCGGGTCCTACGGCCGGACGGCACGGAGGTATCGGTCCGGGATTTCCTCGACATCGTACGGCGCGAGTCGACGGCGGTGGCGCTCGAGCAGGTGTTGCAAGGCACGGACCTGGGCGCGGTCGATCCACTCACTCGACAGTACGTGACCTGGGTGTGGAGCTACTCACGGGCGCCGTTGGACGCCGGTGAGGCGCTCGCCCTCTGCCTGGCGACCGGCGCTCCGTTCGAAGAGTTGACCCGCGAGCACTCAATCGCGGTCGCAACGAAACAGGGCAGTAAGAAGGTCGTGAAACTGCGCAGCATCGCCGAGCGG
>RKRS01000044.1 GCA_007571275.1 Dehalococcoidia bacterium | reverse complement strand
ACGTGGTTTATCCGCGACCTCAACCTCGGCTTGCTCTATGTCTTCGGCGTACTCGGCCTGAACATCGTCGGCGTGGTGATGGCCGCCTGGGGCTCAGACGACAAGTACGCGCTCCTCGGCGGCGTCCGCGCAGCGGCGCAGGCGATCTCGTACGAAATTCCCATGCTGCTGATCATCGTTGCTGTGGTGATGGTCGCCGCAGGGCGTATCGCCGTCGATGGCGACGCCTCGCTGGCTGGCTCGATTAACGCAATCGTCGGCGACCAGACCACTACGCCGTACATCCTGCTCCAGCCATTGGGCTTCGTCATCTTCCTGATTGGCGCGCTGGCGGAGCTGCACCGACCGCCCTTCGATATGCCGATTGCCGAGTCGGAAGTGGTCGGCGGTTACTTCGTCGAATATTCGGGCATGCGCTGGGGCATGTTCTTCCTGGCCGAGTACACCGCGCTCTTCCTGATGGTGCTGCTCGCCTCCTCGCTCTTCCTTGGCGGCTGGAACTGGCCATTCGGCGCGGATGTCGGACTGGGCCTGCAGATCGTCCTGACGCTGGTCAAGACCTCAGTCATGATTGTGCTGGTGATCGGCTCGCGGGCGCTGTTCCCGCGCCTGCGGATTGACCAGCTGATGGCGTTCTCCTGGAAGGTGCTGTTGCCCTTTGCCATCGTGCAGGTGATCGCCAACGGCGTCATCCTCGCCTACGGTGGCGCGGATTGGGTCGTGGGCCTGGTCTCCTTCGCGTTGCTGGTCGCGCTCTCCGGTCTGATCTACTACGTCATGCGCCGCAAGCAGGGCGAAGGCGCACGTACCGTACAAACCACGCCGGCGACCCCGCGCGTGATCACCTCGCCAGAAGTTACCCCGGTCGAAGCCGGCGGCGACTGAGCGGACAGGAAGAGGAGCAACCGCGTGGAGGACGGCGTCACCGCAACGCAGGTGGTGTTCTGGATCTTGGCTGTGGTCATGCTGATCTCCGCGATCGGCGTCGTCACGGCGGGCAACATCGTCTATGCGGCGCTGTTCTTCATCGCCTCGCTGGCTGGCGTGGCCGGGATTTATCTGATCCTCACCGTCGAGTTCATCGCGCTGGTGCAGTTGCTGATTTACGGCTCGGCGGTCGTCATTCTGATCCTCTTCGCGCTGATGCTGACTCGGGCCAGAGAGCGCCCGCAAGCGCTCTTTGGGCGCTCGCGCCCATTGGGTATCGCCGCCTCGCTTGGCCTGCTGGCCGCGCTGATCGGTGGCATCGTGGCCACAACCTGGACGACGCCTGAGTCATCCGCGGCGATTCAGCCTGTTGGCCTGCAGGCCATCGGCGACGCGATCTTCACGATCTGGATCGTGCCCTTCATCATCGTCGGCGTGCTGCTCTCCATCGCTCTGGACGGCGCGATCATGCTTGCCTCACCTGATGAGGACGACAACTGATGCCGGCGCTCGAACACATCCTCGTCGTCAATGCGGTTCTGTTCGCGATCGGAGCGATGGGTGTGTTGACCCGTCGCAACGCTGTCCTGATCCTGCTCTCGGTCGAGTTGATGCTCAACGCGGTATCGCTCAATATGGTTGCCTTCGCGGTCTATGGACATGTCGACTTCGGCAACATCACCGGGATCGTCTTTGCCTTCTTCATCATCGTCATTGCTGCCGCCGAGGTAGCGCTGGCGCTCGGGATCGTCGTGCGAACGTTCCGCAACCGCGCGACCGCCAACGTCGACGAAGTGAACCTCCTCAAGTGGTAAGCAGGAGCATGCGCAGATGATCTGGGCCGATCACGCGTGGATTTTGCCGGCGATCCCGGCCATCTCCTTCGTCGTCCTCTTCCTGTTCGGTCGGAAGTTGCCGCGTGGCGGCGATTTCATCTCAGTCGGCGCGGCGCTCGCTGTGTTCGTACTGTTCTTCTTCGTGCTTGAATCTCATCTCGACTGGCTTGGCGCCGGCCTGGGCGGCATCCGCAACGTCGGCACCGACTGGATCAACTTCGACAGCTTCGTCGTGCGACTCGGCTTCACCGTCGACTCGATCGCGATCGTGATGGTGTTCGTCGTCTCGACGGTGGCGTTGATGGTCAATATCTATTCGACCAACTATCTGCGTCACCACGGCAAACCCGAGCCGCGCTACTGGTGGTATTTCGCCGTGCTGTCGCTGTTCGTCGCCGCGATGCTGACGCTGGTCTTGGCCGACAACCTGTTGTTGATGTTCGTCGCCTGGGAGGGCGTGGGCCTCTGCTCCTTCCTGCTGATCGGCTTCTACTACGAGCGGCGCTCGGCGGTTGAAGCAGCCAAGAAGGCGTTCGTCACCACTCGGCTCGGGGATGTCGGCCTGTTTATCGGCATCATCCTGTTCTGGCGCGCGACCGGCTCGTTCCAGATTTCCGACATCATCGCTGCGGCCGAGGCCGGGCGTGTCAATGATCTGCCGCAGGTCATGGGCGACGGCTATCTGACGCTGTCAACATTGATGCTCTTCCTTGGGGCCGCGGGCAAGTCGGCGCAGGTGCCGTTCCACGTCTGGCTGCCCGACGCGATGGAAGGCCCGACGCCGGTTTCCGCGCTGATTCACGCGGCCACGATGGTCGTCGCTGGCGTCTACCTGGTCGCCCGACTGTTGCCAGTCTTTGAGGTCACGCCGGGCGCATCCAACGTGGTGCTCGCCGTCGGGCTGACCACGGCGCTGCTCGCGGGCATCATGGCGTTGGCGCAGAACGACATCAAACGCGTGCTGGCCTATTCCACGGTCTCCCAACTCGGATTTATGTTCGTCGCCCTGGGGGTCGGCGCTGTCGGCATTGCCATGTTCCATTTATTGACGCACGCCTTCTTCAAAGCGTGCCTCTTCCTCGGCTCCGGCTCGGTCATCCACATGACCGAGGAGCAGGACGCACGCAAGCTCGGCGGCCTCTGGTGGCGGATGCCCGTCACGGCCTCGACGTTCATTATTTCCTCAGTCGCGCTGGCCGGAATCCCGCCCCTGTCCGGCTTCTTCTCCAAGGATGAGATCTTTGTCGCTACGCTCGATGGAGCGAACACGGTCGTCGCCATCCTGTTGGGCGTCGCCGCGTTCCTCTCGGCCCTCTACATGGCGCGGCTGGTGATCATCACCTTCTTCGGACCGCCCAAGGACATTGCCGTGATTCGGCGAGCGCGCGAAGCTGCTCCGACCATCCTGATCCCGCTCGTCTTTCTTACGGTGCTGACTTTCCTGGTTGGCTTTGTCGCCTTCGACCAGGTCGGCGACGCGCTTGGGTTCCCCGGCGGCATCAACAACTACGTCTACTTCCCCGAGCCGCATGACTTCCATTTCTATAACTCGATCGCCGCCGTTACCGGCACGGTCTCGTTGCTTGGATTCCTCACCGCCTGGTGGTTCTTCTGGGGACGCAACTCGCGTCGCGCGCGGGCTGTCCGTGAGTTCCAGCCACGCCTGGCCGCGGTTGTGGAGAACAAGTTCTACTTCGACGAGGCCTACCAGTGGGGTATCGACCGCGCCATGTTGCCCCTGGCGCGGATCGTCTCCTGGTTCGACCGCATGATCGTCAACGACACCGGCATCAACGCGCCCGCTGACGCCACGCGTTATGCGGCCTACTGGCTGCGCTACCACGTCACCGGACGTATTCCCGATTACGCGTTGCTGATGGTTGTCGGCGTCGCCCTGGCCGGCGGCCTCGCGTTCCTGTTGCGCGGCTAACGAACGAGCGAAATAGAGAGAGGCACACGGCGTGGACGCAGGCGAAGCTCTCCTCCTGCTCTTGCTGATTCCCGGCGGCACCATGCTGCTGACGTTGTTTGTGCCATCGCGGCACGCCAATGTCGTGCGCTGGATCTCGCTGATCGCCACAACAGCGACGCTGATCGACTCCATCTGGATTTTTGCCGTCTACGACTTCGCTGAGGGTGGCTATCAGTTCGATCTGCAGTATCCGTGGATTGAGAACATCGCCTTCCTCGGCGAGAACGGGATTTCGCTGCACCTCGCGGTCGACGGCATTGCGGCGCCGCTGGTGTTGCTCAATGGCCTGGTCGGGTTTGCCGGCGTGCTCGTCTCCTGGAAGATCACACATCGGGTGAAGGATTTTTTCATCCTCTTCCTCGCGTTGTTCACCGGCGTCTACGGCGTCTACATCGGACAGGACCTGTTCTTCTGGTTCTTCGCCTACGAGCTGGCTGTGCTACCGATGTACCTGCTGATTGTGATCTGGGGGTCGACGAACAAGGAATACGGCGCGATGAAGCTGACCATGGTGTTGGTCGGCGGCTCGGTGCTGATCTTCGTCGGCATCTTCGCGGTGTTCGCCGAGGCCGGGGCCGGCACCTTCGACATGGCCGTCCTGCGCGAGGTCAACTTTGGACGCAGCTTCGCCAATACCTTCTTCCCATTCTTCATGATTGGCTGCGGCATCCTGGCGGGCCTGTTCCCCTTCCATACCTGGTCGCCCGATGGACACGTCGCTGCTCCGACCGCTGTTTCCATGCTGCATGCCGGCGTGCTGATGAAGCTGGGCGCGTTCGGAGTGATTCGGCTGGGCATGGAAATTCTGCCAGCCGGCACCGACTTCTGGATGCCGGTCCTGCTCGTGCTTGGTGGCGTCGCCGCCGTCTATGGCGCGATCTCGGCGATCCACCAGACCGATCTCAAGTTTGTGATCGGTTATTCATCTGTCTCCCATATGGGCTTTGTCCTGATGGGGTTAGGGACGATGAACAACATCGGCGTCAATGGCGCCGTGTTGCAGATGTTCTCGCACGGCGTGATGACCGCCCTCTTCTTCGCCATGGTCGGCGGACTCTATGACCAGGCGCACACGCGCGACATTCGTGTCTTCGGCGGGCTCGTGCGTAAGATGCCGTTGTTCGTGATCTTCTTCGGCATTGCCGGGCTCACGTCGCTCGGCTTACCGGGTTTGTCGGGATTCGTGGCTGAGTTCCATATCTTTGTCGGCGCGATCGACAAGTTCCCACTGTTCGCGGCGCTGGGCATCCTCTCAGCCGCGCTGACGGCGATCTACGTTCTGCGCCTGATGGGTCGCGCGGCGCTTGGTCCGTTCAACCCTCGCTGGGAGAGCCTCAAGGAGATCTCTCGCTGGGAAATCGCGGCGGCGATCGTTCTGATCGCGCCGATCATCGCAATGGGCGTCTGGCCTGACCCGTTCATTGACCGCATCGCACAGTCTGTCGCCGACCTACCGCAGGTTGAGCAGATCGGCGGCCTGTTTACCCTCAGCTCGCTGACCGGAGGGTGACCCTGATGGATCTTGAGTATCAGCTGATCATTCCCGAATTCGTCATGGCCGGCCTGGCCGTGGTCGTGATCGCGGCTGCGTTGATGTTCCGCAATGTCGACCAGAAGTGGTTCGGTTACGCGACCGCCGCCGCGTTGGGGATCATCGCTCTCGCTACAGCCATCGCCTACTGGAACACCAACGACGACTTCGGCAACGTGCTCGCCGTTGATCACTTCACCGTGCTGTTCCGCGTGTTCTTCCTCGGCATTGCCTTCTTCACAGTGATCGCCGCCGTCCAGTTCGCTGGTGAGCGGCTGAAGAATCACGCCGAGTTCTATGGCCTGATCGTCTTTGCGACGCTGGGCATGATGCTGCTCGCCGCCTCTCGGGAGCTGCTGACTGCCTACCTCTCGCTCGAGCTGCTCTCGTTCAGCTTCTACATCCTGGTCGGCTTCAACAAGCTCAATCCCTTCTCCAACGAAGGTTCATTGAAGTACATGCTGCTGGGCGCGTTTTCATCGGCGCTGATGCTGTACGGGATTTCGCTGATCTACGGCGTGACCGGCACAACCCTCTACTCCGGGATTGAGCCTGATGGCGTCGCTGCGGGACGCAACATCGCGGACCAGCTTGCGTCCTTCGCCGGGCTCGGTGGCGGCGTCGACCCTGAGGGCGCCCGCCCCGGTCTGCTGATCGGACTCGTCCTGATCACCGCTGGTCTCGGCTTCAAGATCTCCGCCGTGCCGTTCCATCAGTGGACGCCCGACGCCTATCAGGGCGCGCCGCTGCCAATCACCGCGTTCCTTAGCGCCGGCGGCAAGGCCGCAGCCTTCGCATTCTTCCTGCGATTGTTCTCCGAGGCCTTCCTGCCGGCCGCCAACGAGTGGGTCTGGTTCGTCGGCATCCTCGCCGCCGTGACGATGATTGTCGGCAACCTGATGGCCCTGCAACAGACCAATTTCAAGCGGCTGATGGCCTACTCTTCGATTTCCCAGGTGGGCTACCTGCTGGTCGGTATCGTCGCGCTGAATGCAGCCAACGTCAGCCAATCGCAGGACGCCGCCTCAGCGCTGGTGCTGCACCTGATTGGGTACGTGACCACCAATATCGCTGTCTTCGCCGCGATCATCGCGTTCTACAACCGCACCGGCCGCGACGACATCGTCGATCTGCGCGGCCTCGCCGAACGCCAACCGTTCCTGGCATTTGCGATCGCCGCGGCCTTATTCTCGCTCGCCGGGATGCCGCTCTTCGCCGGCTTTGCGACCAAGTTCATCATCTTCCAGGCGGCCTTTAACAACGGTTTCCTCTGGCTCGGAGCGATCGGCGTTACCGCTTCGTTCGTCTCCTTGTACTACTACCTGATGGTGATCAAGCAGATGTACCTCTACGAGCCCGAGGGCTCCGACCGCGCCCGTTTCCATGTCTCACGGCCGCTCGCCGGAGCGTTGGTGGTGCTGGTCGCCGGGGTGTTGTTCATCGGCCTCTACCCGACGCCGCTGTTCGACGTGATCCACAGCTCGACCGAGGGGCTTTTCGAGCAGGCGGCGGCGCTCTCCGCCTCTGTGGTCGGTCAATAGTCCAAGGTTGGCTCGAGGAACCTACAGCACTGCCAGGTATCGACGCAGCTCGTAGTCCGTCACTTGCGAGCGATACTCATCCCACTCGAGGCGTTTGTTCTGCAGGATCGTTGACCACACGTACTCGCCTAGCACGCTCTGCATCAACTCTGAAGATGCGAATGCTTCGATTGCCCGGCCCTGTGTTGTCGGCATCTCGACAATGCCGCGAGCGGCTCGCTGTGCGGGCGTGAGTTCGAACACATTGTCTTCAGCCGCTGGCGGAGGCGTGAGGCCTTCATCAATACCCTTCAAGCCGGCGGCGAGGAACGCTGAAAACGCCAGGTACGGATTCGTCGCGGAGTCTGCGCCCCGATATTCAAGCCGCGTCGACTCTGAGTCGCCTGGTTCGTACTCGGGAATCCGCACCAGGTCCGACTGGTTGGCGTGCGACCAGGTCAGATAGACCGGCGCCTCGGTGCCGGGCGCCAGGCGCTTGTAGCTGTTTGACCACTGATTCGTGATCAGGGTGAACTGCGGGGTGTATGCCAACAGGCCTGCGAGGAATGATCGAGCGATTGCCGAGAGCCCGCCGCCCGCTTCGTAGAACAGGTTCTGCTCGTGGTCCCAGAGCGAGAGGTACACGTGCATCCCGGAGCCGTTGACGCCGTTCAGCGGTTTCGGCATGAACGTCGCGTGGACGCCCTGCTTGATGGCAATTTCCTTGACCACCAGGCGCGTGGTCATGACCTGGTCGGCCATGGTCAATGCGTCGGTGTAGCGCAGATCGATTTCGTGTTGCGACGGCGCCGCTTCGTGATGCGAAGACTCGACTCCCAGCCCCATTTCCTCGAGCGTCAGTACCGTCTCGCGGCGCAGGTCTGTCGCGGTGTCGAGCGGTGAGAGATCGAAGTAACCGCCGGAGTCGAGCGGCGATGGATCATCGGGCGCGCGGAAATAGAAGTACTCGATCTGTGGCGCGACGTAGAAGGTGTACCCACGCTGCTGCGCGGACTCCAGTTGACGCCGCAGGATGCGCCGCGGGTCACCCTCGAACGGCTCTCCATTGCGTCGGTAGACGTCGCAGATCATCCGCGCCACGCGATGTTGCTGCGGTCGCCAGGGGAGGACGACAAACGTGTCCGGGTCGGGGCGCGCTACCATGTCCGACTCATCGTGTCGGGCAAAGCCCTCGATTGAGGCGCCGTCGAACTCGACGCCCTTCTCGAGCGCCGTGGGCAACTCGTCGATCGTGATCGCGACCGACTTCAGCTGTCCCAGCAGGTCAGTGAACCACAGTCTGACGAAGCGGACGTCGTGCTCGCGGCAGGCGTTGAGCACGTGCTGGTGTTCGCCGGACGGCGCGTCGGGGTGGTCGTTGAGGCTGGTCATCCCTGGCTGCCTGTCACTGTAGATCGACAAGCGCGGCGCGGGTTCTCTTCATCTGGAGAGCGTCATATCTCATGGGGCGCTCAGCGCTCAAGCAGGCTGAGGACCCCATGCCTGAGCCACTCCCTTCACTCGGTGAGTCGGCGAAGGGAGTGGAATGACGTACCACTAGATGTGGTAGTAGTGGAAGAACTCGGCCGCGACCGGGTGCAGGAAGATATCACGCGACTCGGTCAGTTTGAAGTCCTGATACTGATCGATCAGGTCCTGGGTGAAGACGCCGCCTGCCATCAGGAATTCGTGGTCCTCGGCAAGCGCCTGGAGTGAGCCCTCGAGTGAGTGCGGTACCGAGGGGATGTTGGCCGCCTCTTCCGCTGACAGCTCGTAGATATCCGTGTCGACCGGGTCGCCGGGCTCGATCTGGTTGCGGATGCCGTCCAGGCCCGCCATCAGCATCGCCGAGAAGGCGAGGTAGGTGTTAGCCGACGGGTCGGGCGGGCGGAACTCGAGGCGCTTGCTCTTGGGCGAGGTCTCATATGTCGGGATGCGGACTGCGGCGGAGCGGTTGCGCTGTGAGTAGGCCAGGTAGATCGGCGCTTCGAAACCAGGCACCAGGCGCTTGTAGGAGTTGGTTGTCGGCGCGCAGAAGGCGAGCAGTGCCGAACCGTGCGCGAGCAGGCCGCCGATGTAGTGACGGGCGGTGTCGGACAGGTCGGCGTACTGACCGGCCTCGTAGAAGAGCGGTTCTCCGTCTTTCCACAGCGACTGGTGGCAGTGCATACCGGTTCCGTTGTCGCCGTAGAGCGGCTTGGGCATGAAAGTGGCCGACTTGCCATGCGACCTGGCGACGTTGCGGACGATGTGCTTGTACCACTGCGTCTCGTCAGCCTTGTTGCGCAAGGTGTTGAAACGGGTCGCGATCTCGCCTTGACCGCCGGTTGCCACTTCGTGGTGATGGACTTCCATCTCCATGCCGACCGCGTCCATCGCGTCAGCCATCTCCCAGCGGATGTCGCTGAGCGTGTCGAACGGCGCAGTAGGCGAGTAACCCTGCTTGGGCGGGATCTTGTAGCCAAGGTTGTTTTCATCCTCGTCGCGACCGCTGTTCCAGTCGGCTTCGTCCGATTCAACCGTGTAGAAGGCCTGGTTGATCGACATGGCGAACTGGACGTGGTCGAACAGGAAGAACTCAAGCTCGGGGCCGAAGAAGGCCTGGTCGGCGATTCCCGAGTCGATCATGTACTGCTCGGCCTTGGTTGCGACGTAGCGCGGGTCGCGGCTGTATCGCTCGCCGGTGATCGGGTCGTGGACGTTACAGATGAATTTCAGCGTGGGCACGCTCTCAGTCGGGTCGATCCGCGCCGAATCGAGGTCGGGTCGGAGCAGCATGTCCGACTCGTCGATGCTTTGAAATCCGCGCAGGGAGGAACCGTCGAAGCCTTGTCCGCGCTCGACCAGATCCTCGTCAACCTTGTGAGCGGGAATGCTGAAGTGTTGCCAGCGGCCGATCAGGTCGGTCACCAGCAGGTCGACGCGGCGAATGCCCTGATCCTGGATCAGCGCCTGGATCTCGCCAAGGGTTGCCATGGGCTCTAACCTCTCTCTGGTCTGCGCGACATTCAAGGGCCCGGTTGGAGTCGCGCACGGTCATTTGCCGTCTGCCACGCAGGATTGATGATTGCTGTGACTCATCGTATGGGCAGGATCCGCGCGGCTTGTCGCGCTTGGGTTACACCTGAGTTACGACCGCCGAGGGCCGCCCAACGGGAGCGCCTTCTGTGTCGGATTTGTCGCAACGAAATGGTGGTTATCGCAGCGGCAGGGCGAATCGATACCCCACGTTGCGCACGGTTTCGACGTAGCGCTGACCACCCGACTCCAACTTCGAGCGTAAGCGCCTGATATGAACGTCGACCGTGCGCGAGCCACCGTAATAGTTGTAGCCCCAGACCCGGTTGAGCAGGGTCTCACGATTGAAGACCTGTTGGTTGTGGGTCATCAGAAAGCGCAGGAGCTCAAATTCCTTGAACGTGAGTGAGACTGAGCGACCGCTCTCAAACACCTGATAGTTGGAAGTGTCGACAATCAGATCGCCGGCTTCGAGCGTGTTTCGGGTCAGCGCGCGTCCGTGCCGCCAGAGCACCAGCTGGACACGGGCTACCAGTTCGGCGTGATGCACCGGGGCCAGGATAAAATCGTCCAACTCCTGCGCTGGTCCGAGCACGTGCGTGTCGGCTGGCCGCAATGCGGCAAGCCGCATCGCATCGGGCCAGGCCTGGACTTCCGCAGGTCGGGAGATGGGCACGGCGTGACGCCAGTCGAGTAACAAGACATCGGGCGCCGCCGCCGGGTCTGGCTCGTTGCCTTCGGCCGGGGTGTAACGCACGACCTGCAGACCAGCGCGTTCCAGCGGAGTCTGGATCGACGAGACCAGATTGTCGTCGAGCGTCGATACCGTCAGTCGGTACATGCCCGCACGATAGACCAGGCTCGGTGTGGACTCGGGTTACGATGAGTCGCGGGTCGTACGATACGCTCAGAATCGTGTTCGGGCCGGCGTAGCTCAGTGGTAGAGCAACGGTTTCGTAAACCGTAGGCCGAGGGTTCGAATCCCCCCGCCGGCTCCAGCGCATATCTCCGCGTCGGTTCAGCCGCTGGCTTGTCCAGGTAGCGGCTCTGACGCCTGCTCCGCTCGATCCCGCGCTCTTGGTCCCTCCAGATGTGAGAGTGGCACTGCAGGCATGGTCGTAATCTCTCCGCGGATTCGCGCCGAGAAGGCGATCGACCAGCGGGCTGCCGCGTCATTATCGGGCGCGTCGATGATGGCTGTGAAGTCGTAGGGACCAAGTACCGCGTAGATACCCAACGCGCTGACGCCGGGTATCGAGATGCTGCGTTCGGCGTCCAGAGGCGTACGTGGGTTCTCAAGTGTCGCGTCGATTCCCTCGGGCGATAACCGCACCAGCAGGATGTATTGCATGGAGGCTCTCTGCTTCCTTCAGTGAGGTCGCTCTCCGATGGCGTCAGTATCGCGCCTCCAGAGAGAGTCGTGAATTCAGAGGTGGGATACAATCCGATAACGATCGGGTGCGATCCATGAGCTGAGATGCGGCCCACAGCCGTCCAGCCGAGCCTTGACAGCGACGGGAGCTGAAATGAACGTGTTCATGCTGACAGATCGTTTGCGTCATCGTGGATTGTTGCTGCTCTCACTGCTGATTGCGGCGGCGCTGACGCTCAGCGCCTGCGATCTGGTCGGTAACGACACGGATGATGAAGCGCAGGAACAACAAACACAGCAGACTCAAGCGGAAGCGGCTGAGCAGGCGGAGGCAGCCGCAGCCGCTCCAAGTCCCCGTCCGTCAGCGCAGCAACCGCCAGCGGAAGACCGGCCCGAGCCTCCGCCTACGGCTGCAGGCGGCGGCGCAGGCGCGAACGCTTACAGCATTGCGTTCCCCAGTCTCGCCTTCGTCATGACCGCTGACGCGGTCGCGACCGGTTTGGTGATCAGTGATGGGTATGTCCTGGTTGATGAGCAATCGCTGCACGGCGCTACCTCGGCAGACGTGCTGCTATCCAACGGTGACACGCTGGAAGACCTCCCGATCGTCGGTCGCGATCAGTTCACCGGCCTTGCCTACCTGGGACCGCTAGATGGCAACCTGGTCCGACGCCTACCAGGCGCGCGGCTGGGTGACGGCGAGAATATTCGTCCGGGCTCGTCTGTCTTCACGATCGGGTTCACCACGAGCGACGAGCCAGGCGCGCATCCAGCGATCTACTCGGGCGTGCTGAGCGGCACCGACGAGTGGGAAGTCGGCAATCGTACCTTCCTGCGCACCGACGCGAGGCTGGACGGCGCCACTGCCGGCATGGTGCTGGTCGATAGCGCGGGCACGGTGATCGGCATTGCCCCGGCTGCGATGGTCGGACTCGGCTGGTATGTCTCGACCGGCGACCTGGCGCGTAGTCTGCCGCCAGCGGAGATTGCCAACCTCCACGCACCAAACCAGGACAGCGCTTCGACTGAGCATGTGGTCAGTATTGACGCTGCGCAAGCTTCAGCCGGGCTGTTCCTTGGCGACGAGGCCACCGGCCAGAGCGTGTCGCTGTCGATCTCGACCGAGACGCCGGCCATGCTCGAGCTGATCGACGCCAACGGCGATGTGCTTCAGGACTCTTCGCTCATTGCGGGCGCGACCATCATCAGCCTCGCCCCGAACACGGTGGGCCCCTACATGTTGCAGATCTCGCCGCAGCCAGTGATGACGGACGAGTCGGGCGAGGACGATGCTGACGACGCGATGTACATGATCAGCTCCAGTGCGCCGTTGATGTCGATGTCGGAAGCGGATGAGATGCGGCCGCTGCAGATCAACACACCCTTTGTGGGCACGATCGACGCCCCCGGTGATGCCGACAGCTTCGATCTGATGATCCGAGCCGGGGCGGTGTACGAAATTCTCGCCCAGAGCCTGCTGATCGATGCCGTGTTGCTCGTCGAAGGCGGCGGCCTGGATGCGTCTGACGACGATAGCGGCGGCGGGCCATTCGGTCATGATGCGGCACTGACGCTGACCCCTGAGGAGGACAGCGTGATCAGTGTGACGATCAAGGATTACGCGGATGAGGGCGTCGGGCCGTACATCCTCACCGTTACTCAGATCGGCGGGGAGTTGCCCGAGGCAGAGGAGGAGATGGCGATGGAGGAGGAAGAGGCGATGAGCGGCGTCGTCGCCATGCCGACTCCGATGGCGGATCTGAGTCTGCGCGGAGAGGTCTCGGGGAGCGAGCTGGTTCCGACGCTGCTTGGCATTGGCAGTGAGATCGACGATGACGGCGCGCTGCTGATTCCGGACGGCGACGGGATGTTTGAAATCGTCGTGTCCGTCATTGGCGAGGACGGCAGCAACGTTCGCCTGCTGGTCCTCGATGCCGATGGCCAGATCGAGGTCTCCGGCCGAGTGATCGCCAACTGCGCGACTGCTGATGTGTGTCTCGCGAGCGCGGTGTTTGCCACTCCGGCGGATGTTCCTGGGCCTGCGGGTGAGTGGCGCGTGCTGCTGCAATCCGATGGCGTGGGAATCGGGGAATGGCAGATTGAGGTGTACCTCTATGAGGAGCTCACTGAAGCAGCGGAGACAATGGAGAGCTCGGATGATGATGATGAGGGTTAGCGCCCGCTGAATGCCCTCCGGCAGTTCAGTCCGACAACAGCGCGGCGATCGCCGCGCTGTTGTCCTCTGCGCGCTTTCTGATTCCGTGGCTGGCCGAAATCCGCGGATACCTAACGCAGCTCTTATTTCTGCGGTCTGGCCAGCACCCTGTGCAGCGCGACGCCGACCATTCGTCGGCCGCGAGTGCGACCCGGGATTGGC
>RKRS01000022.1 GCA_007571275.1 Dehalococcoidia bacterium | reverse complement strand
GCGTTAACATCGCTCCTGAGAGCAGTCAGCGGGGCGTTTCGCCGCCGTTGATCTAGAGAGGAATGGCTGATGCCGTCGATCAATACGTTGCATGGTGAACTGGATACGTCGGAGCTGGGGCGCACGCTGATTCACGAGCACATCGGGATTCGCTCGCCGGGGATTTCAGAGAACTGGCCGGAGCTTTGGGATGAAGCGGGCTGCGTGGCCTCGGCGGAAGAGAAGTTGAACGCGTTGCAGCAGCGCGGCGTCGGCACGGTGGTCGATCTCTCAACCGCCGACCTCGGCCGCGACATCGGCTACCTGCAGAAAGTGGCGCAGGTGACCTCGCTCAACGTTGTGCTCTGCACGGGCATCTACTGGCTGCGCTCGATGTACTGGCGTGGTCGGCCGGCCGAGGAACTGACCCGAGTCTTCGTCAAGGACATCGAGGAAGGCATCGCCGGCACCGAGATCAAGGCGAACATCATCAAGCTCGCTTCCGACGAACAGGGCGGCGGCGTGGACTCATACAACGAGAAGTGCCTGCGCGCCGGCGCTCGGGCGCATCGGGCGACGGGCGTGCCGATCGCGACGCACAACGGTCCGCCCGAGTTGGGCGCGAAGCAGCAGGACGTGTTCGAGGACGAGGGTTGCGACCTTTCGCGCATCGTGATCGGACACGTCGGTGATACCGCCGATACCGACTACCTGAAATCGCTGATGGACCGCGGCAGTTATGTCGGCCTGGACCGCTTCGGGCTGGACGGTATTTTGCCCTTCGATGATCGGGTGAACACGGTCGTCAAACTCGCCGCCGATGGCTACACCGAGCGGATGCTGCTCGCCCATGACGCTTCCTGCTGTCTCGACTGGATTCCCGACATCGACGCTGTCCGCGTCGCCCAGCCGAACTGGCACTTCAACCACATCCCCGACGACGTCGTGCCGGCATTGCTCGAGCGCGGCGTGACGCAGGATCAGGTCGATCAGATGCTGATTGGCAATCCACGCGACCTGTTCGAGAAGCAGGGCGCGTACTAGGTGGCGGCAGTCGAGCTGGAGCCGGCCGATCTGCTCGCGGCGGCGCGAGCCGGATTCGCGGGCGCGGCGACGGATGAGTCGGAGGGCGAGCTGGCTGCGCGCGCCAGGCTGTGGCGGGCGGGCGTTGTGGTCGCCGAGTCGGACGCATCAGCCGCGGATGGCTTGAGCGCGGCGCTGGCGGCGGGGGGAGGCTTACGCGTCGCGCTGGGCGAGGCCAGCGACCAACCCGGCGATGCGCTCAGCATCGAGGTCGAAGCAGAGCGGGCGTCTCGTGAGCCTGAAGGGTTGATCGGGCTGATCCAGACGCCGCTGCCGGGACATCATGGACTGCTCCTGCAGGACGGTGGGCGCGTGGCGCGTGGCTGGCCGTTTGACGCGCTGCGCGCCGACGGACGCACCGCCGCCTGGGTCAAACGGCTCAATCGGCGGGCGCGGCCGCCGGGCGCGAGGCTGGCGCCGAGCACGTCGGTGGAGGTGTTTACGACCGTTGAGGCGCTCGGTGCGGTTGCGCCGATGGACGGCGAGCGCATCTCCACGCGGTCAGGCGGATTCCGAGTGGTGGACATGCGCGAAGTCCTGCCCGACCGCCTGTCGGGGTCGGCGTTGCAGGCGGCGGCCTGGCTGCTCCGACACCAGCGTCCCGACGGCTCTTTCGCCTATGAGTACCAACCACCGAACGCAGACACACAGGGCGGCTGGTCGGCCTTCGACCAGCTCGTGCGACAGTGCGGTTGCGCTTGGGCGATCGCGTTCGTGGCGCGGATCACTCGTGATCGGAAGATTGGCGAGGCGGCGGCGCGGGCAATCGGCGGGATTCTTGAGCGTCACCTGCGACGCGATGGTCCGGGTCGACTCTTCTATCTGGAGGACATGTACGGCGAGGCCAAGCTCGGCGCGACGCCGCTGCTGTTGCTGGCCATCGCCGAGCTGGGCAACGCCGTGCGCATCCCGCGTGAGACGGTTGACCAGCTGACCGCGTCGCTGCTGGCGGTGCAGTCGCGCGACGGTCGGCTGGGGACGTCGGCGCGCGGGCTGGAGCTGGAAGGTTCGGAGACCTACTACGCCGGCCAGGTCGTGCTCGCGCTGGCGCGTCTGTACGGGATGCGCAAGCGCCCGCGCCTGCGCTCGGCGGTCGAGCGCTCGCTGCGCCACTATCAGGAGCGCTGGCGGAACGAGGAAGAACGCGATCTCTCCTTCACCACCTGGATGATCCAGGCCTGCGACCAGTGGCACGCGCTGACGCGGGATGACCGCGCTCGCGACTATGCCTATGACATGGCCGACTGGGCGCTGACGGAGCAGCACGGCGCCGACGACCCAAATCCGCTCTGGGCGGGCGCGTTTCAGAACACGCCCGGGATCGGCACGGCGGCCTACAGCGAGGGGATTGCATCGGCGCTGGCGATTGCGCAGCGCGACGGCGACGCGGAGCGGGTCGAGCGTTATCGAGCGTCGTTGCAGCTGGCGATGCGCTTCCTCCTGTCGCTGCAGCTGGACGGTCCGGAAACGGCGCTGGTTGGCGGAGCTGAACACGTCGGCGGGGTGCGGTCAGCGTTGCATCGGTCGGGGTTGCGCTGTGACAACGCGCAGCACTATCTGATGTCGATGCTACGCGCCCGCGCCCTCTGCTTCGGGGAGGAGTGACAGATGGCGGCGCACGACAACGAGCAACTGCTCAACGGCAAGCTGGCCGAATTGCTGCGAACGCACGGGATCGACGCCCGACCAGAGCGGCAGATCGGCAAGAAGCGATTCGACGTGTCGATTGACCTCGACGGCACGCAGGTCGTGCTGGAGGCGGAGACCAACAACGCCAAACAGGCGATCAGGGAAGCGGACGGTCGTCTCACCGATGATCTGACGGCGATCGCCTTCGCCGTTGACTATCCAGCCGGTCAGACCGTGGCGGCGCTCGCGGACGCCACGCTGAGCTGGACGCTACGGACCAAGGCGTTGCGGCAGTTCAGGCAGTCAGCGCAGTGGACGAGCGGTTCGACGGCGGAGTTGGCGGCCGCGATCAGGCAGTTGCCGCGCGCATTCGAGGTCGATCGGACCGCGGCCGAGCTGTCGGAGGCGCTGGATATCGCGGTGGCGCAGCTGTCGACTTCGACGCGGCAGGAGCTGGCGCGGCGACTCGACCTGCCCAAGGGCGGCGACCGCACGGACGGCTGGCGGATTCCGGCCAAGCGCGGGATGTTGGTGATCGCCACGGCGATGCTCTTTCATCACCGCCTGCAGGAGCATCTGGCGGCGACGCCGCGACCCACCGACTGGTCGGGGGAATGGCCGCCGATGAACGCGCGCGAGTGCGCCGATGATCCGAGCGCCATCACGGCGCATCGGGACGCCTGGCGGGCGATTCTGTCGGTGGATTATCGGCCGGTCTTTGAAACGGCGCGGGCGGCGCTGGACGCGCTGCCCGCGAGCGCTGAGATGGAATTGGCAGTGCGCCAGCTGGCCAAGGCGGTGGAGCAGCTGATGCCGCAGACGGCGGGGCTGCGACACGACCTGCTCGGTCGCATCTTCCACCGGGTGCTGGATACCGCGCGTTACGACGGATCGTTCTATACGTCGACCGCGGCGGCGGTGCTGCTGGCTGGTCTGGCGCTGCGAGCGGAGGATCGAGACTGGTCCAAGCCGGATGAGATCGCGAATCTGCGCATCTGCGATCCCGCCTGCGGCACGGGGACGCTGCTGATGGCGGCGGCGGAACGGATTCGCGATCTGCGCCACGAAGCCGCGGGCGGACAGCTGAGCGACGACGAGGAGGCGCTGCTGGCGCAGGCGCTGGTCGAGGACGTGCTCTGGGGCTATGACATCAACATCACGGCGACGCACATGGCGGCGACGACGCTAGGGATGCTCTCGCCGTCGACGCAGTTCGAGCGGATGAACATCTTCCGCACGCTGCTGGGCGTGCAGGGCGGTCGCGCCTATGTGGGGTCGCTGGAGTTTCTCGAT
>RKRS01000039.1 GCA_007571275.1 Dehalococcoidia bacterium | reverse complement strand
TAGGCGTTCGTCGTGTGTAGTGGCACGGGACCGATTCCATCGATACCAGCCGCGTCGAGCAACTGCATCGCCCGCTCCGGGTCGTAGCGGTAGTACTCGCCCAGCGCGTCGTCCTCCTTCGGATCGACCCACCAGCCTGGCATCGGTGGGAGCGCGGTCGACCACTTGCCCGTCTCCAGCGCCCCACCGACGGCGAGGATCGAATCACGATCGATCGCCGACGACATCGCCTGCCTGACCCGTGGGTCAGTGAATGGCTCGAGGCCGATATCAGGGAAGACGCCGCCGATCACGAGGCTGGGCTCAAACTCCCAGGTCGCGCCGGGGATGCCATTCTCCAGTTCCTCCACAATCGGCGGAGCGACGCCGAACCAGCTGGTGTTCAGCTCGCCGCTCAGATACGCCGCCGCGATGGCCGAGTTGTCGCCGAGGAAGGTGATCGTCAGGCTCTCCGCGTAGGGCTTGGGCGCATCGAAGTAGTTCGGGTTGCGCTTGTAGACCACTCGCGAGCCTGGTTCATACTCATCCAGCAGGAATGGTCCGGCGCTGATCATCGTCTGCCGCGACATCTCGTCGACCAGCAGCTCGGGCGGCATCACATACGGCCCTGCGTGATGTCCCAGATAGAGCAGGAACGGCGCCAACGGCGCGCTCAGATCGAACCGAACGGTTCGATCATCTGTCGCTTCGACCCCCCCCAGGCTCGGCAGGATCGCGCCGCGATTCGGATACTCGCCATAGCGTTCCTCTTCGAACGAGAAAGCGACGTCCTCAGCGGTCACCTTGCGGCCGTTAACCGGCGCCCGGTCCTCCCAGACGGCGTTGTCCTTGATCGTGAAGACGTAGGTGGCGTCGTCCGGTTGTTCGACCGAATCGGCGAGCCAGAGCTCGGGCTGGAAATCGATCGACGATTGGCCCGGCTCGTTGGAGAACTGGGTCAGCATCGGGTAGCAGTTGTGTCCGTGTAGGAAGGCCTTGTAGCCGAACGTCAGGAAGCCGTCGAACGAGGCGAGGTCGGACGTGTCGGAGATCCGCAGCTCTCCGCCAATCGGCGGCATACCATCGTCCTGCTGGGCCTGCGCGACGGCCGCTTGCTGCTCCTGCTGCATTGCCTGCTGCTGATCCGCCGCCTGCTGGGCCTGTTGATCAGCTTGTTGGGCCGTCTGGTCTGCTGTCTGCTGTTGCTGCGCCTGGGGCTGCTGAGCCTGACTCTGCTGTTGCTGGGTAGCTACGGCAGAGGCTTCGTCATCGTCGTCGCCACAGCCGACGAGCGTCAATCCGGCGGCGCCCACTCCAGCTGTCGCCGCAGAGCGCAAGACCGCTCGTCGGGACAGACGCCGGGATCGCATCCGCTGCCAATAGTTCGAATGTGTCATCTGAATCCTCCGTGCTAGGTCAACAGAGGCTACAGAATTTGGAGAGCACAGATCATTGCTGTGGTCAAGTGTGCAATGCGCTGAAACGCGTTAACCGCCAGTCGGATATGGTCAGCCAGAGAACCAATCGAGGACGATCCGATATGAGTAACCCAGACGAGGCCTTCGAAGCTGCCTACCACCAACAGCTGATCGACACGGCGCTGCTCCTGGTGCTCTGGGACCGGGCATCCAATGAGGAAACTGGCGCCGGCAGCCGTCTGCGCCTGATGAAACTCGCGTTCCTGTTCTCGCGCGAGTTGGCTGAGCGACGAGCGCACGCCCTTGGCGTTCAGTTCTACCGCTGGAAGTACGGACCGATGTCGAACCAGGTCTACGACGCCTGGGAACGACTGGGGCGCGCAGGTCTCATGGAAGAAGAGGAAAATTGGGAGGTGACGGATTCGGGAACCCACCTCTCGGAGAGCTTCTACGACGAGGTTCTGTGCGATGAACGGAACGCACCGGTCAAGGATGTGCTGGAAGAGATCACTGCTCAATGGAGGTCAGCTTGGTCTGCCCAGCCGCTCATGACACATATCTACGACTTGCCAGTTAGTGTCGATCGCGGCGTGCTCAAGATTTGTGACATGGAACAAGGCGATGAGTTTGAGCTGCCGGTTGACATGGCTGAGGCCAACGTTCGCATAGATGTCGATAACGCCTGGATCGAGACGCTCGCGATATCGTTCTCGCCATCGGCGCGTATGGCGATCGCCGCGGCGGAAGCTGATTTCCTGGCCGGCCGATACCATGTCGCCTAGTTCGTTACCTGACTTGGGTTGGCAAGTCCGACGATCGAGGTATTTCATGAAGCAGATGAGGAGCAAGCGTCATCGAGCGCTACGAGTTCGTGTAGAGGCGTCGCTGCAAATCCTACTGAATGATCCATATCGAGCGCGGCGGGCGAAGCGACTGTCAGGAGAATACGCGGGACTACGCAGTGCGCATATCGATTGACTATTGGCGACTCATCTATCGGTTATGCGAGGAGTGCCGAGAGTTCGGGGACGCGAGCAGGCGACCTCTCGCGTGTTGCCTGACCGGAGCAACCCCGAACAACACATTGAATGTACTCTGCGTATCGGACCACTACCAAAGCGGGTTCCCTGAGGAATTCGACTTCAGCTAGCCATCGGGTCGCCGGCGCGGAAGCGCAGGCAACCTCTTTGTTACTGGCTCTATCCCTTGCGGCGATCTTCGTAGGTCTCGAAGAAGCGGTTTTTGACCGCTTTCTGGTTCTCGTAGATCGAGCCCTGTTGCGGAGCGGGTGGTAGTGGCAGGTAGGCGGGGACATTGGTTTGACGAGGCTGCTCGACGTGCTCGCCGGCGCACATGAAACCCTGATAGTCGTCCAGACTCATGCGGCCCAGCCCCATGATCGGCCAGGCGTCAGCCGCGGCGTAGCCAAACAGCAGCAGACGGCGCGGATTCTCCGAGCGGTTCAGCGCCGAGCCGTGCATCGTCCGCACGTGGTGGAACGAGACCGAGCCAGCCGGACCTTCAAGCGCGACCAGGTCCTTTTCCATGTCCCAGTCGAATTCGGTTGGCTCAACCGCGCCGGTGAAGTAGCGCTGCTCGGGGTGATGGTGGTCGTAGATGGCACGCTTGTGCGATCCTGGCACGACCAGCAGTGGCCCGTTCACGGCGTAACAGTCGTCCAGGAGGATGCCCGCCGCAACCAGATCGTCGTTGGTGTGCGGATAGAACGGCCAGTCCTGGTGCCACTCGACCGGTGCGCCATATTCGGCGGCCTTCATGTTCAGCTTGTCGTTCTGCAGACGGACATTGGGACCGATCAGCGCGGTCACGACCTCCATCAGCACCGGGTGCTGCGCCAGCTCGCGGAAGAACGGCCAGTGAGTCGACGGTGACTTCAGGCGCCGTACGCGCGGCTCCTCGGGCGTATGTGAGTCTTCGAGGTCGTACTGCGCGTTGTGGTCGGTCAGCCCGGCCGCTGCGGCGACGATGCGGTCGGTCTCGTCGCGCAATGCCTGCAGCACGTCGTCGGGCAGCAGCTTCGGTACCAGCAGGAAGCCGTTCTCGTGATAGAAGTCAACCTGCTCTTGAGTAATCGTCGGTGCGGCGGCGGTGGTCATGCGTAACTCCTCGCGTCGGCGCGTCTGGAAGGGACAAGCCAGATGGTCAGACTCATATTAGGCGATGCGTAGACTGTCCCCATGACAGACTTACCAGAACACCCCTTCCGTTTCGAATCCCGACGTTCGCCCGTGCTCTCGAGGCGGGGGATCGTCGCAACCAGCCAGCCGCTCGCATCGCTTGCCGGACTAACCATCCTGCGTGAAGGCGGCAACGCCGCTGACGCCGCGGTCGCCGCTGCAGCCGCCCTGGCGGTCACCGAGCCGACCTCCACGGGCATCGGCGGCGACTGCTTCTGCCTGTTCTACCGGTCGGCCGACCAATCCGTCTCCGCCGTCAACGGCAGCGGACGCTCGCCGGCCGCGCTCGATCTGGATGTCGTTGAGTGTTCTGGTGGTTGGGAGCGACAGGGCCCACACGCCGTTACAGTGCCTGGCTCGGCGATGGGTTGGCACGATACCGTCACGCAGTTCGGACGGATGACGCTTGCTGAGGCGCTCCAGCCGGCCATCGAGATCGCCGAGCAGGGCTTCGCCATGACCCCGGCCATCGCCCGAGGTTGGGCCGGCCAGGCGGATCTGCTCGCCACTCAAGGACCCGCAGGACAGGACATGCTCCTGAACGGCGTCGCGCCCAGGGCTGGCGAGATCTGGACGAACCCATTGCTTGCCCGCGTGCTATGCGAGGTGGCGGAAGGCGGTCCCGACGCCTTCTACCGCGGACGCCCCGCCGAGCGAATCGTGGAAGCGCTCGCCGAGCACGGTGGCGTGATGACGCTTGATGACCTGGCCAACCATTGCTCGACGATGGATCAGGCCATTTCGACCACCTATCGACGTCATCGGATCTGGGAATGCCCGCCCAACGGACAGGGCATCACGACGCTGATGGCGCTCAACATCCTTGAGGGATTCGAAATCGGTGAGTATCCGGCGCGTTCAGCGGAGGCGCTCCACCTGATCATCGAAGCGCTGCGGCTAGCCTTCGCCGACGCCCGCGCCCTCGTCGCCGATCCCGCCAAATCCGATGTTCCCGTCGAGGAGATGCTCAGCAAGGCCTACGCCGCCAGACGACGCGAGCTGATTTGTGCGGATCAGGCGATCGAAATCGCGACTTCAGGGTTCCTGCCGGGTAAGTCCGATACCGTCTATCTCTCTGTCGCCGATGGTGACGGCAACGCCTGTTCGTTCATCAACAGCAACTACGAGGGTTTCGGCAGCTGCATCGTCCCGCGCGAGTGCGGCTCCAGCCGGCAGAATCGCGGCGCCGGCTTTGTCGTCGACGACCCGGACCACCCCAACGTCCTCGCCGGTGGCAAACGTCCGTATCACACGATCATGCCCTCGATGATCACTCGCCCCGACGGTTCGCTATTCGCCAGCTACGGCGTGATGGGCGGCTGGAACCAGCCGCAGGGCCAGACTCAGGTCGTGCTCAATCTGATCGATCGGGGGATGGATGCGCAAAGCGCGATCGATGCGCCGCGCGTCTCCATGTATGAGGAACCGCCCAATGGTCGTATCTACGTCGAGGACACGTTCGGGATTGAGACGCTCTCTGCGTTGGCTCAGCTGGGTCATCCCGTGTTGCCGGCGAGCGGCGCGATGCGGACAGGCGTGGTCGGTAAAGGCCAGGTGATCTGGCGGGATCCCGAATCAGGCGTGCTCTGGGGTGGTTCAGACCCGCGCAGCGACGGCTGCGCCGTGCCGTTCTAAGGGGAGCACACAAAGATCTGGGGACAGTAGGGCAGCTAGAAGCTGCCGATGTCGCCACCGAAGCCGCCGCCAATGTCGTGGCCACCGCCGTGCTGACCGCCGTCGTAGTGACCAGCGTCGTAGCCGTGTGCGGCTTGGTGAGTAGCGGCGCCGGAGTATTGGTCGCCGACCATGTATGCCACCGCCCCGGCGCCTAACCACCAGGTCCACATTCCGTCTTGCCAGTTGCGCACCCTGGCGTTGGCGCGGCTACCGAACAGGCGCGAGACGATCCGTAGCGGCCAGAACACGACCAGCGTGATCAGTTCGAGAATCAGCGTTTTCACCTGGTTCACCTTGAGACTCCAGTTATCTGTGCGTGCCCGCGAGCTGACGTCGCACGAGACGCGCGTACAGCCCGTCCTCTGACGCTAACTGATCGTGACTCCCGATCTCGACCACGCGACCCTCGTCCAGCACCACGATCTGATCGGCGTCGCGCACTGTCGAAAGGCGATGCGCGATCACGAGCGTCGTGCGGTCGGCCATCAGCTCGTCCAGCGCGTTGCGCACCAGTCGCTCATTCAGTCCGTCCAGGTGTGATGTCGCTTCGTCGAGAATCAGGACCGGGGCGTCCTTGAGTAGCGCGCGACCGATTGCGACACGCTGCCGTTGACCGCCGGACAGCTGCGCGCCGCGCTCGCCGACAGGCGTGTCGAGGCCGTTGGGCAGTGATTCGACGAAGTCGGCCAATCCAGCCCGCTCGATCGCGAGCATGAGCTCATGCTCGTTTGCTTCGGGCTTGGCGACCAACAGGTTGTCGCGGATCGACGCGTTGAACAGATACGTATCCTGCGCGACCAGCGCAACCTGTCCGCGTAGCTCGTCCAGCCGATAGGTACGCAGGTCGGCGTCCTCGAGCGTGATCTGACCGTCCTGCGGGTCCCAGAAGCGCAGCAGCAGATGCGCCGCGGTCGTCTTGCCCGCGCCAGACGGCCCGACCAGGGCGACCGTGCCGCCGGGCTTGAGGTCGAAGCTGACGGAATTCAATGCGGCGCGTGGCGTGTCTTCATACTGGAACTCGACTGCGGCGAACGCGCCTGCCGAGGCGACGGCTCGCCCGCCAAGCGCTGCGCCGGGGCCATCCACGACCGCGACCGCCTCCGAGTGCACGGCGGTCAGCCGTCGGGTCGCGCCGAGCGTGTCGCCCAGCCGACGACCGACCTGGGCCAGCTCGGCGACCGGCATGAACGCGCCCATCGCGAGCAGCGTCAGCAGTGGCGCGAGCGACGAGTCGATGTCACCGCTGACCGCGAGCGCTCCGCCGATTGTCAATACGGCCAGTCCACCAAAACCGGTCAGCCCCTCCAGCAGCGTCCGCTGAGCAGAAATCTGGCGATTGAACCCGCCACGGATCGGCATGTACTCGCGCATCAGGCCTTCGAACTCGGTCTTGCGCTCCCGTTCGCGCTGGAACGCAGTGACCTCGCGTAGTCCCTGCAACGTGTCGACCATGTGCGCGTTGAGCGCGCCGAGATGGTCGCGCGAGCGCGACCCCAGGCGGTCAACGATCCGTCGGGTGAACAACGGACTCAGGCCTGCCAGGATCAGCAACGGCGCCAGACCAATCCCGAGCCGCCAGTCAACCACGAACAAGGTGATCAGCGCCACGCCGGGCACGACCACGCTGACGAACGCGTTGGCAATCGTGTGGGCGAAGAAGTACTCGACCGTCTCCACATCCTGTGTGGCCATTGAAACCAGATCGCCCGTCCGGCGTCGCAACAGATACGCAGGCGCCAGCTGATCGAGCTTGCGGAACAGCGCGATGCGCATGTCGGCCAGTAGCCGGAAGGCCATGTCGTGGGATACCCAGTTCTCCAGGAAGCGGAAGAGCCCGGTCAGCACCGCGACCACAATCAGCAAGATCGCCAGCAGCGTGATCGATTCGCCGTCGCGCACATTGGCAACCATCAGCGCGCCGATCACGCCGACGGCGATTGCGCCGAAGAAGTGGGCCACCCCTGTCGCAAATGAGAGCGTCGTCTTGAACCAATAGGGAGCCGCCAGCGCGAGCAGCCTTGCCGACGTCTCGCGCCAGCCCATACCTTCGGCTCGAATGATGGCTTCCGTGACGCCACTGCCGACGTCTCCTGTGGTCAACGCCCCTGACTCATTCGGCGTTGTCTGTGCCGGCTCAGGCGAGAGCGGCATAAGATCGTCGAACCCATCGAGTTGCGGATCAGTCATCTGTCCGGCCATCAGCCAGTCGTAGACGCCACCTTGGGCGAGCAAGGTTTCGTGGTCGCCGCGCTCCACGAGCTGGCCTTCATCGAGTACCAGGATTTCGTCGCAGTCGCGCACGCTGGACAGCCGGTGCGCCATGATCAGCGTGGTCCGCCCCTGCATGAGCCGATCCAGCGCAGCCTGGATCGTTGCTTCGTTCTCGGCGTCGACGCTGGACAGCGCCTCATCCAGGATCAGCATGGGCGCGTCTCGCAGGAGCGCGCGGGCGATCGCGATGCGCTGGCGCTCGCCGCCCGAGAGTCGATGTCCACGCTCGCCGATCACTGTGGCGTAGCCCTCGGGCAGGTTGCTGATGAACTCGTGTGCATTGGCCGCCTGCGCTGCTGCGCGAATTTCGTCCTCGCTCGCGTCGGGTTTGGCGAATTGCAAATTGGCCAGCACCGAGCCATGGAACAGGTACGTGTCCTGCAGAACCACCGCCATCTGCGCGCGGATATCGGCGAAGCGCAGTTCGTTCAGGTCGCGTCCACCGAGACGGATCGTCCCCGCTTGCGGCGTGTACAGACGTTGCAACAACCAGACCAGGGTTGATTTGCCTGAACCCGAGCGACCGACCACGCCGATCCGCTTGCCCGGTTCCACAGTGAATGAGACGTCGCTCAACGCCGGGCGCCGCCCTGTCGGATAGCTGAAGCTGACGTGCTCAAATTCGATCCGTGGTTCCAGTGCTGTGACCGCTGCGACCTCGGCGTCCGGAGTGAGCGGCGTCGCCCGATCGACGTCGAGCACGCTCTCGGCGGCGGCGACGCCGAGCAGGCCTTGATGGAACAGTTGGCTCAACTCGCGCAGCGGACGGAAGACCTCGACGCCGAGCATCAGGACGACAAGCAGCTCAGCCAGCTCCATCGCGCCGCTCTCGACACGCAGCGCGCCCACGTACAACGCGACCGCCGCGCCGACGGTGATTGCCAGAATCGTCAAGCCTTGCGCGATGGCGTTGTGAAAGAGCACGCCCATCGTCGAGCGAAATACTTCCTGGGCGCGCTCGGCCAGCGCTGCGCCGCGTCGGCCGCTCTGACCGAACGCCTTGAGCGTGGCCAGGCCTTGTACGGAGTCGAGGAAATCGGCGGCGAACGAACCATACGCGTCGCGTCGACGCAGTGAGGCCTCGGCGTTCTTCTGCTTGAGCAGCGCTGGCAGCGTCAGCGTGACCAGCGCGAATCCGAAGTAGATCGCCGCGACCGGCAGGTCGAGCCAGCCCATGAAGATGAAGATGCCAATCGGCGCCAGCGTGGCGACGATCAACTGCGGCAGATACTGCCCGAAGAACGTCTCGAGCTGCTCAACGCCCTCGATCACGCCGACGGTCACATCGCCGGTGCGTTGGCGGTCGAAGTGTGACGGTCCCAATCGCGTCACCTGGTCGAACAGTCGCTGGCGCAGCGAGAACTGCACCTGGAGCGCCGTGCCGTTTGCGATTTCCTCTTTGGCATAGAGGAAGACCGAGCGCGCCGCGATCGATGCCGCCGCCGCGATGATCAGTGGAACCAGGTCAGTGAAGCGATCGCCCTCGAAGATCCGCGCGCCGATCCAACCCAACAGCGCCAGCCGCGTCACTCCGGCGGCAACGGCGCACAGTCCGACGAGCACGGACAGCGCAATGCGCCACCGAACCCCCTCGGTGAAGCGCCACAGGTCCCAAGAAAACGTCATACGATCATCTGTGTGGTGGAGCTGGGGGGACTCGAACCCCCGGCCTTTTGACTGCCAGTCAAACGCTCTCCCAGCTGAGCTACAGCCCCACTTGTTGCGCTGCTCTGCGCAGATCAACAGCCTACGCCTGCCCTCGCTGATGCGCTACTGTCTGCTGGTCGTTTCTCAACTTCGGCTCAGACGGCTATCCAGGCGCACGCAGACTGATTTACCCTGAGCTAACTGAGATTGCGATCCCTGTTTGTCGCTGTTGGTCGTTGCTGGATACATTGATCCGACGAGCGTCGTGGGGTGGCGCAGGAGATAACAGCCATCATGCTGGATCGACTCCAGGATCTGTGGGCCGAGCGACCAGCGGTCGTGGCGGCGGCGGTGATCGCGCCGCTGACGTTTCTGATCACCCTGCTGGTCCTGCTGGTGGTTGTCGACGGCAGCCCGGACGATAGCTCGCAACAGGCGCAATCGGAGAGCGTCGCTCAGCCATTGTCGGACGAACAGCAGGCGCAACCGGCGCAAAGTTCAACTGTGCAAAAGACCACCATTGCGGTGGAGACGTCGGCCGACAGTGATGATCAGCCACAATCCGTCGCCCAGGCGACTCAGCAATCGTCAGGGCAGGGGATTGTTCAGGTTTCCTCAGACGACGATCAGCCGGGACCGGACACTGAACAACAGCAAACGGACGTCGGTTCCGATCAGGAGCAGACCCAACAGCAGCAAGCGGACGCTGAAGACCCCGAGCCGCCACTGATGATTGCCGGTCATGTCGTCGAACCGCTTGCGGGCGTGTTGGCTGAGCCAATCGACGAAGAAGCGCTGCGACATGGTTCCGACGGCTCGGAAGGCGGCATTCTACCGATTGACAATGGCGTCGTGGTCTCCAGTGGTCCTCTCTACCAGACCAGGTGGGAGTTGATCGTGCCGTCCGCAGGCCTGAAGAGCAGCATCGTGCGCGTCGGTCGCACCAATACTGGCGCGATGGGTTCTCCGGATAACCCGTACGTGATCGGCTGGCTCGATTCGAGCGCCAAGCCCGGCGAAGACGGCAACATGTTGCTGGCTGGTCACCGTGACTTCGAGGACAGCGAAGGGAATGTCGGCACCGGGGTGTGCTGGGAATTGATCAATACCGTCGAAGGCGATCACATGCTGGTCCACGACAGCGCTCGCAACATCTATTACGTCTACACCGTGACCGAGGTCGCCACTGTGAATCCTCGTGATCGCGCCTCGGCCAGGTACCTGCAGAACACGGAACAACATGTGGTCACGTTGATCACATGCGAGGGATCGTTCAACGCAGAGACGCATCAGTATTCCCATCGGCGTGTCGTGGTTGGCGAGCTCACCAACGTGGCCGCTGACGACGCGTAGGATTCCGAGAGCGATCAGATGCGTTGGAAGTTGCTGCAGTTCTCCGCATCGTCCCGCGCAGTTCTGGACTATCTGGTCTATCTACGTCGTCAACGGCCACAGCTGTTTATCGGGATCGCCGCCGCCTACGTCATGCTGGTTGCCCTGATCGCGATCGCGCTGGTCGGGATCGGTGGTCAGGACGATCCGGAAACACCGCTCTCAACGGTCTCGCAACAGCCACAGGCTGCCGCGTCAACCACCAGTGAGCCCCAGCCCGCGGTCCGCCTGGTCCCTGACAGCGGCTCGGATGATCCGGCAGCGGGCGTGGCTGAATCGTCGCCGCAGACCGCAGAGCAGGCAGCACAGGCGGATGCGGGCGCAGAGAGCGTTGCGCTGCCCACGCTCTCCGAGGTATTGAACGAGAGCTATCGCGAATCGGAGTTGATCTACGGATCCGACGGCTCGGAGGGCAGCCTGCTGCCAATCGACAATGGCGTCGTCCCGTCGAGCGGGCCACGCTTCGAAACGCACTGGGAATTGATCCTGCCGTCCGCCGGCATTCAGGCCGCAGTGGTTCAGGTAGGGCTGACGCCTGATGGCGCGATGGGCTCGACCGACAACCCCTTTGTCATCGGTTGGCTCAGTCGTTCCGCCAGCCCGGGCGAGCCGGGCAATGCGCTGCTTGGCGGTCACCGCGATTATCAGGACCGCGACGGCAATGTGGACGTGGGTGTCTGCTGGCAGCTTGATCAAACACGGGTAGGAGACCAGTTGATCATGCACAACCAGTCGACCGACCGCTACTACGTGTTTGACGTCGTCGACACGGCGACCATTCGTCCGGAATCTGAGGAGGCGGTCAGGTACCTCCGGCAGACTCAGGAGCCAGTGGTCACGCTGATCACCTGTTCCGGCGCGTTCGACCGAGAGACGCACAGCTACGCGGAGCGGATCGTGGTCGTCGCCCTGCTCAACGCCGTGGCCACGCCGGACGCCTAGGCGTCAGCGCGATTTGCCAATCGACTTACCAATACTGTCGCCGCTTACCGCGCTTCCCGTTGGCGCCACTATGACGCCACTCCGACGGCTGGGACGCGCGTTCGACCGAAACGGCGCAGACCTTGTACTCGGGGATTCTTGCCACTTCGTCATAGACGTTGTTGGTCAGCCAGTTGGCTGCCGAATCGGCGAGTCGGACGAAGGGGACGAACACAGAACCCTCGGCTACATCCTCAGTGACGAAGCTCACGCCTTCCAGCCGTCCGCGACGTGACGCGACCCAGACCGCTTCGCCATCAATGATCTCCTGACGCGCCGCGTCATTGGGATGAATCGCGACTCGCAGTTCAGGCCAGGAGTCGACCAAGCCTTCCACCCGCCGCGTGATCGTCCCGCCATGCCAGTGATAGAGCACTCGACCGGTGTTCAGGATCAATGGATAGCGCTCGTCTGGCGCTTCCTCAGATGGCGGCAGTTGCCTGACCGGGATGAACTTACCCAAACCGCGCGGGAAGGACTCGTCGTAGAGTCGCGCCGTGCCGGGATGGTCCTCGCTGGGACATGGCCACTGGATGCCGCCCTGTTGATCCAGTCGTTGATGAGAGAGGCCTGCCATGATCGGCGTCAACGAGGCCAGTTCGTCGAAGACCGAGGCGGCGCTGCCATGCTCGAATCCATGCGCTGACAAGCCAACCCGCTGCGCGGTGCGCCGCGCGACGTCCTGCACGATCTCCCAGTCCGCGCGTGACTGTCCGACCGGAGGAATCACCTGTCGTACGCGCTGGACGCGTCGCTCAGAGTTGGTGAAGGTGCCTTCTTTCTCGGCGAATGATGCAGCGGGTAGCACGACGTCGGCTAGCTCGGCGGTCTCGTGCATGAAAATGTCCTGAACGACGAGAAAGTCGAGCTTGGCGATCGCCTCACGCGCGTGGGCCAGATTCGGCTCGGTGAGCAGTGGATTCTCGCCGACGATGTACATGCAGCGGACACTGTCGCCGGCCAGGATGCTCTCGACCATGTCGGTGGCCCGCAGCCCTTCCGCCGGAGGTAAGTCAGCCTGCCAGACGCTGTTGAACTTTTCCAGCACGTCGGGCGTGTAGCGCTGGTAGCCAGGCAACGCGTCGGGGATGCAGCCAGCGTCGCCAGCGCCCTGCACGTTGTTCTGCCCACGCAGCGGCGAGACGCCGTTGCCTACCCGCCCGACCTGCCCGGTCAGCAATGCCAGATTGAGCAACGCGGTCGCGTTGGCGGTGCCGTTGGTGTGCTGGGTGACGCCCATGCCCCAGATCAGGCAGGAACCGCCCGGATCGTCGTTCGTGAGATTCGGCTGGGCGTAGGTGCGCGCCGCTCGAATCAGCAACTCGGCGGGCACGCCCGACATCGCTTCGACGGCATCGGGCGTGTATGCATCCAGCTCGGCCAGCCAGTCCTCGTAGCCCTCCGTCCGCGAGCGGATGAACTCGAGATCGGCCAGTCCCTGATCGAGGATCACCTTGGCCATGCCGTTGAGCACTGCGACATCGCTGCCCGGATATTGACGCAGCCAGAGATCGGTGTGATCGCAGAGTTCGATCCGTTTGGGATTGAGCACGATCAGCGCCGCGCCGCGGTCGACGGCAGTCCGCATCCGCGACGCAGCGACGGGATGGTTCGATGATGGATCGGCGCCCACGACGAACAGGCAGTCGGCCGCTTCGTAGTCGCTGTAGCTGTTCGAGGTGGCGCCCGAGCCAAGCTGCGCCAGCATCGCTTCGACCGACGGCGAGTGGCAGAGTCGGGTGCAGTGATCGATGTTGTTCGTACCCATCACCGCGCGCACGAACTTCTGCAGCATGTAGTTGTCTTCGTTGGTCGCCTTGGCCGACGAGAACGCTCCAAACGCTCCGCGATGTTCGGCGAACTTCTCCGCGACCAGATCGAGCGCCTCGTTCCACGATGCCGGTTGCAAACCGTCCGGCCCGCGGATCAGCGGCGTCGTCAGTCGGTCGGAGTGATTGACGAAGGCGGTGCCGAAGCGTCCCTTGACGCAGAGCAGCCCCTTTGAGGAGAGGTTGTTGGGGTCGTCGTCGACGTGGGTGAGGACACCGTTCTCGGCGGTGATGTTGATGCCGCAGCCGACGCCGCAATACGGGCAGAC
>RKRS01000264.1 GCA_007571275.1 Dehalococcoidia bacterium | reverse complement strand
CACCTACAGCACCGGCGCCGAGTTCGTCATCGATGGCGGCCTGACGACAGGGCGTTGGCTTGAGATCGAGCAGTAGCGCCAGCGCGAGCAGGATGCTTGGCTTCTAGTCACGACTGAGCGGCCTGGCGAATGAGATTTCGTGCCCGTCGGGGTCGCGGATGTGGAAATAGCGCTCGCGCCAAGGCGCGTCGCGCGGCGTGAACTCAGGCTGCAGACCTTGCTCAACGGCGTTGGCATGGAACGCGTCGACGTCTTCGACGTAAAAGATGGTGCGTCCCCAGACTGCGGGCGGCTGATTGTAGACGCCCGCCATCAGGTTGAGGTAGCCGTCGCCAGCGCGGTAGGAAGTGAAGCCGGCGCTCGGGCCGCCGTAGAGCCGCTCGAAGCCGAGCGCCTCGTAGAAGGCGGTTGAGGCCGCCATCTCGGCGACCAGTAGCGTCACGGCCGAGAGCGAAGTCACCCGCGCCGTCATGTCAGGTCCGTGAACGGGTTGTAGGCGAGCTCCCAGAGGTAGCCGTCGGGATCGCTGAAGTAGCCCGAGTAGCCACCCCAGAACACCTCCTGCGGCGACTTGACCAGCGAGGCGCCCGCGTCGAGCGCCTCTCGCATCGCAGTGTCGACAGCTTCCGGCGACGCCAGGTTGTGCGCCAGGGTGATGGTCGGCGTGCCGGCTGAACGTTCGGCGAAGTCGACGTCCGCTTCATCAGGAAATTTGTCGCGCCGATAGAGCGACAACCAGGTTCCCTCCAGTTCGATGAAGCAGATGTTGTCGCCATCGTTGTAACCGGGCGCGGGCAACCCCAGTCCGTCGCGGTAGAACTGCACAGAGGACGCGAGGTCGGACACGCCCAGCGTGATGATGCTGATCTTCGGCTTCATGTAGTCAGCGTAGCGACGCTCAGTGGATCGATGCTGCGACGACGGCAGCAAAGATCGCGTCGAATGTAATGCCGACACGCTTCCCATTGACAAGCACGGCCGGACCGTAATAGACCCCCAGCGCTCTGGCCGCCTGTGTGCGCTCGTCGATCGCATCCTGGTGTTTCGCCGATGTGTAGCACTCGGTGAAGACATCTTCGTCGAGTTCGAGTTCAACGGCGAAGTCGATCAGTTGCTCGGCCGAAGCAGCGTCGCTGCGCTCGACCAGGAATCGATCGTGGAATTCCCAGAAGGCGGCGCCACTCTGGTCGGCGGCGCATTCCATTGCCAGTGTGACACGCTCAGAAGCGACGCTGATGTAGACAAAGTTCTGATACTCGAAGCGCGCCAGTCCGGTCTGTACCAGTTCTTCGATCACTTGCGGCTCAACCTGAGTCGCAAAATTGCGGCAGGCCGGTCAAAATGGGTCACCGTATTCGACGATCATGGCGGGCGCCTGGCGGTCGCCGATCACCCCGCGCTCGACGACCAGACCAGCGCGATGGCCACTCAACAGCACCTCGACGGTCGGAACTTCCGCCTCGTCGCTGGCCTCCGGTTCAGTGGGCGGCGCTGGTTCGGGCGCGACCAGCTCGGGTTCGTCAGGCGCCGGGAGCTCGACCGCTGTGCTGATCAGCCAGCGGTCGATCGTGGCTGTGCGCGGGAAGAACCGCGCGCGCGGCAAGAACTCTTCCCGCGGATCATCGAGGCGGACGCCAAACTCCAGCCTGGTCTCACCGGCTCGGCGGGCGATGATCCTAACTGCGGTTCCGTCAGGCAGCGCCAGCGACGAGCTGACCAGCCAGTTCTCATGGGTAATGGTTGTGGGAAAGAAACGCGCTCTGGGGAATTGATCGCCTGTCGGGGTGCGCAGGCCGAACTCGACCCTACCGTCATCCAGTAACCGCGCGATCACCCGTACCGACTCGCCGGAGTCGCTCGTCTGGCCGCTCACAGATGAGAAACCTGACAGCGACAGGGTTGTGACCACAGCTACCGCAATGAGGATGGTCAATGTCGTGAGTCTGAGCATGTTCTGATCACCATGGGAAGCTGTACGGAAACGAGGCGGAGCTTGTGCCCCGCCTCGTGTTGTGATTGTGTCTGCCGGCCAGCTGTCAGGCTAGAAGTTGAGCGGCGCCGGCTGGACCTGACCGCCTTCGAGGCCCTGTGGCCACCAGTGGTCTTCCCAACCTTCGTCGTCCCAGATGTGCTTGAGATTGGGCAGCACCTGCTGAGCGGTCATCTCGATGTTCGGGATGGCCAGTTCCTTCGGGATCGAGCCGAACTGGTTGAGGATCATCAAGTGGCCGACGTGCAGCGTCTTGATCACCTCTTCGAGCTGCTCGGTGACCTGGCTCGGCGTACCGGCGACGATGTTGCCTTCACGGATCAGGTCGGCCCAGGTGATCTCGGAGTTCGCCTTCGAGGCGAGCATCTTCTCCTGGGTCTTCTCGCCCTCGAACTTCTTCGAGTCGCCGAAGACTGGCTTGAGTCCCTGGCTGCGAGTGAAACCCTGCTCGATCGTGCGCACCGTGCGATAGCCGGGCGGATCGGCGTAGCGCGGGTCGATGTGCAGCATCTTGTTGTAGAAGTACTCGGCGTGCGGGCCGAACTTGTCGGCCACTTCCTGCTCGGTCTCACCGACGGCGACGAGCTGGAGGAATCCGGCATGATAAGGATTCAACGGCTTCTCACGCTGCTGCATCGTGCGCCAGAAGCCATCCACGTTCTTCTGGCCAGCCTTGTAGCCGCCGTAGGAGAGGTAGCAGTAGACGTAGTTGTGCTCCGCGCACCATTCCCACGTCTCAACCGAGCCGCCGCCGGGAATCCAGACGGGCGGATGCGGCTTCTGGATCGGGCGCGGCCAGATGTTGATGTAGCGCAGCTGGTTGTAGCGGCCGTTGTAGGAGAACATCTCCGGGCGGGTCCAGGCCTGCGTGATCAGGTCTGCGGCCTCGTAGTACTTGTCGCGCAGGTGCGAGGGGTTGGCGCCGTAGCAGAAGCAGTCATCCATCGGCGTGCCGACGGGGAAGCCGGCGACCAGGCGACCGCCAGAGATGCAGTCCAGCATCGCGAACTCTTCCGCCACGCGGGTGGGCGGATTGTAGAGCGCGATCGAGTTGCCGAGCACGACGATGGCGACGTCCTTGGTGCGGCGGCAGAGGTTGGCGGCCATCAGGTTCGGCGACGGCATCAGGCCGTAGGCGTTCTGGTGGTGCTCGTTGATGCAGATGCCGTCGTAGCCGGCGGCTGCGGCCGCTTCCAGCTCATCCAGACCGTCGTTGTACATCTGGTGAGCCTTGGCCGGGTCGAACAGCTCTGACGGGACATCGACCCAGACCGAGTTGTGTTGCTCCGCGAAATCGGGTGGCAGATCCCGATATGGCATCAGGTGGAAGAATTCAAACTTCATTGGTCGCTCCGCTCAAGCGCATGGACTCAACAGCTACCCGTCACTCGGGTAGCCAACTCATGCGCAGGCTAACCAAGCAGCGGCAAGACTGTCAATCGCCGCCGCAGTGATCTTGGCCCGATGGGTATCTAGGCCGGGAAGTCCGGGTGAGTGGTGTCGAGCCAGGTGTCGTCATACCGGTGTGACGAATGGGCGAACTGGTAGACGTCTTCCGAGTTGTGCACGTAGGGCCACTCAACCTGCGGCGAGATCGCGTTCATCACTGAGGGCTGCCCGGTCATGCCCTCGACACCGTGATCGGGATGAACGCCGAGGAAGATTCTGAGCAGTTCAGAGGCGGTCTCCTTGCGTTTGTCGACGTCGAGCTCGCTGCGCATGCCCTTGATCATCTCCTCCGCCGGCGGGTAGTTGTACTGGGAGAAGTTGGAGGAGCCACCGGCGACGTGGGTGATGTTCCACTCGCCGGTTGGGTCGAGATCCTGAGGCGGGTTGGTCCAGGCAGGCGTCTGGCCAGGGTGCGTCCCTTCGAGCAGGCGTTGCAGAATGACCGTGTAGGGCTGGATATCCATTGCCAGCGTGACGCCCAGCGCCTGTTGATACATGGAGCGGACGGTCTCGGTGATGCCCGGGTATGTCTGTTCCCAGACATCCGGCGTGATCCAGTAGAAGGTTCGGCTGTCGCGATCGACGCCGGCGGCGTCCATCAGCTCGTTGGCCATCTGAATGTCCTCGTCACGGTTGGGCCGATATCCGGGCCAGGTGGCGAGCTCGTCGGGCGGCACTGTCCAGGCCTGGTTGAACCATGGCGCCTGCGCGATCGCGCTGATCTTGGCGGAGCCGAGGTAGACGGCGTCGATCAGCAGGTACCGGTCTGTGGCGACGTGGAAGGCGTAGGCCAAACGGCGGTCGGCCCAGGGATTGCCGAGACCATCCTCGCCGGGCCAGTCAGGGTTGAAGTTGTAGCGAATCTGGATCGTGAAGCCGAACGGTACGTCGAAAGAGTTGTGCTCGGGGAAGTCGTCAAGGATACCTTCGACTTGCAGACTCGAGAGGGGGAATCCGCCAATGTCGATACCGTTGCCGCGATAGGCCGCGTCGACTGCGGTGGCGTCGAGCAGGTTGGTGAACTCCACCCGATCCAGGTAGGGCAGGGGCGATCCGTCGCTGCCCATCTTCCAGTAGTTCGGGTTCACGTCGAGATTGATGCCCAGGTCTGGGTCGTAGTCCAGCGGGATGTAGGCTCCCGTGCCGGACGACAGCTCAATGTTGGTCTGTTCGTCGCGCCAGCGGTTACCGAATTCATTGATCGCTTCAGGGGAAGTAATCCAGGAGAACGGACTGAGGTGGACGCCGAGATAGGTGGAGTCGGCCTCGGCGGTGGTGAACTTGATCGTCGTATCGTCGACCACCTCGACCGTGTCGGTCTGCTGATACTTACTGGCCGTGAGGAACGAAGTGTCTTCAATGCCATCCGCGTCGACGGAATCGATCTGTCGTTGTGCATTGGCGCGGATATCTTCCGCCGTGACCAGTCGACCGCCCTCGGTCGGATAACGATCCCAGAAACGCGCGCCCTGGTCGATCGAGAAGATGTAGGTGGTGTCGTCAGGGATCTCGGGGAGCGAGGCAATGTCGCTCTCCATGATTCCCTTTTCCTTGTTTCGCCAGCGGATGAGGTAGTTCATGTACAGCCCCATCCAGAACTGCGTGGGACCGAACACACCGCGGTGCGGATCGAAGTAGTCATGGGTCGCAGCGGGCGTCGAGAAACGCAGGGTGCCGCCGCGGGTCAGGGCGCTGGCGCTGACTGCGGCCTGTTGCTGAACCTGCTCGGCCTGCTCTTGCTGCGACATCTCCTGTTGGTCGGTCTGGGCGGCCTGCTGATCGGCCTGCTGGGCCTGTTGCTGCATGGCCGCCTGCTGTTGTTGCTGTTGCATGGCCTGCGGCTGCGCAGCTTGTTGCTGCTGCTGCTGTTGAACGTCAGCGACTGCCTGTTGACCGTCATCATCGTCGTCGCCGCAACCGACCAGCGCCAGTCCGGCGGCGCCGACACCCGCCCTTGACGATGCGCGCAGCAGAGACCTGCGGCTCATGCGCTTGCGCTGTATACGCTGCCAGTAGTTTCGTCGTTCCAACATGTCGGCTCCTACATCCATCTGTGTGATGTAAGAGGAATGCTAGAGATTTGCGAGCGACTTTCCAAAGGATCAGAGCGGGCGGATCGTCAGCTGCGCGGGTTGCGAAGCAGGGGTACCAAACAGCTCGATCAGCCTGTCGGCGCGAAACTGGAAGATGCGGCGCAGCTGGGGCATCACGGCCAGAGCGGCGATCGGCTGTGAGAGCGGATCGAATGGCAGCGACCAGTGCACCTGGTCGGTCGCATGGAGGCCCGCATCCGTCTCATGGAAATGATGCTCGTGATGCCAGAGCGCATAGGGGCCGGCGAGTTGTTCGTCAGCGAAGTGATGCGGCGCGTTGACTTGGGAGATCATGGTTGCCCAGGAGACGCTGAGCGGAACCAGGGGCAGCGGTCGCAGACGGTACGTGATGATCAGCCCGGGGTGCACGGTTTCGGGCGGATCGCCGGTGATCTGAAAGCGCATCTCCGGTGGCGTGATCACCGCCAGGTTGCGCGGATCGGAGAAAAAGTCCCAGGCGGTCTGTAGATCGGTGGCGAGTGTCTGAGCGGCTTCGAGCTTGAAGATCGGCATATCTTGCTCCGATCAATATCCCGAGTTCAGGATATAGAGTGTGCGGTTTCTGGGATATGGCAGTCGTCAATCGGCTGCGTTTCGCGGATGTATCGCCTCCGGGTTGATCGTCACGCTTGACTGATTCGGTGCAGGTACAGCCACCTACAGTGTGGCAATCACTCCACCGAGGCCGATCAGGGCGCCAACCAACAGGTGCAGTTGGGCGGTGCGCTTGAGCATCGGATTGAGCGCTGCGCCAGAGCAGCCGCCCAGGATCTCACGACTCAGCAGGATCGCCAGTGGCAGCGCAGACAACGCAAGCAGCGTCCAGAGCGTCAGGAGGCCGACGGCGGCGAACACCGCGATGGCGATGAACGCGCCGAAACAGAGTGCGGCGTACTCGACGCGGGTATTGCGTTCTCCCAGGACGACGGCCAATGTGCGTTTGTGACTGGCGCGGTCGGTATGGATGTCGCGCAGGTTGTTGACGACCAGAATCGCGGTCACGGTGCAACCCAGCGGCACTGATGCTGCGGCAAGCTCCCAGCTCAGTTCCTCGATCTGCACATATCCCGCGCCCATCACGGCGACGAAGCCGAAGAAGAGGAAACAGATCGCGTCGCCAAGCCCTCGATATCCGTAAGGCAACGGACCGCCGGTGTAGGTGACGGCGGCGAGCAGCGCGGCTGCGCCGATCACGAGGATTGGCCAGCCGACGATGATGGTCAGGACAATGCCGACCAGCATCGCGGCCCCCGTTGCCAGCGCGATTCCCATGGTCATCTCGCGCTGCGAGAGCCATCCCTGCGCGACCGCGCGTGGCGGGCCGAGTCGGTCCGGCGTATCGGCCCCGCGGCGGAAGTCCGAGAGATCGTTGGCGAAGTTGACGACGATCTGGATCAGGATCGCGCCGATCAAGGCCAGCGCGAAGCGGCCAACGTTGAAATCGCCATCGAGCGCGGCGATACCGGTCCCGGCCAACACTGGTGAGACGGCCGCCGGCAGGGTTGGCGGCCGGACGGCGAGCAGCCAGGCGCGCCGCTTGCGGGGCGCTGGAGGCACTGCTGTCGCCATCAGGGGAAGCGCGGGTACTTGGAGAAGTCAGGCTTGCGCTTCTCGAGGAATGCGGTCTTGCCTTCCTTGGCCTCCTCCGAGAGGTAGTAGAGCAGCGTCGAGTCGCCGGCGAACATCTGCATGCCCGACAACCCGTCGGTGTCCGCGACCAGCGCGCGCTTGATGAAGCGCAGCGCCGTGGGCGACATGCAGAGGATTTCGCGACATCGGTTGACCACTTCAAGCTCAAGATCGTCGACCGGGAAGACCTCGCAGGCCAGGCCCATACCAACAGCTTCTTGACCGCTGTATTGACGACACTGCATCCAGATCTCGGCAGCCTTCTTGTGGCCGACCAGTCGCGCCAGCAGCATGGTGCCGTAGCCGGCGTCAAACGAGCCGACTTTCGGCCCGGTCTGGCCGAACCAGGCATTGTCGGCGGCGTAGGTCAAGTCGCAGACCGTAGCGAGCACGTTGCCGCCGCCAATCGCGTAGCCGGCGACCATCGCGATCACCGGTTTGGGAATCGAGCGCATGTAGCGGTGCAGGTCGAGCACGTTGAGCCGTGGTACGCCGTCGTCGCCGACATAACCTCCGTCGCCACGGATGCGCTGGTCGCCACCCGAGCAGAAGGCGTCCTTGCCTTCGCCGGTCAGGATGATGACGCCAACCGACATATCCTCGTGCGCTCGTTTGAACGCGTCGAGCAGCTCGAACAGGGTCTTGGGACGGAAGGCGTTGCGCACTTCGGGTCGCGCGATCGTGATCTTGGCGATGCCTTCGGCGACGTCGTAGTAGATGTCGCCATAATCGCCTGAGCGTTCCCAATCGGGGAGACCGGTGCGTTCGACGGAGACGGTGGGTCGGGACATGGTTTGCTACTCCTTCGCTGAACGTGTCTGTGATGCGTGTGCGTGCGAATGCGGTGTCATCGGTACGCCGACGCTGCGCAGCAGCAGGCGTCGGAGTTCGGGATAGATACGGTCGATGGGCGCGGTGACCCGACCCGAGGCCCAGGCCGAGAGCGTCGACTGCACCATGCCGACCCAGGCGCGCGCCGTAATCTCGGGATCGAGCGGTCCGTTGAGCTGGCTGAGTTGTCCGCTGTCAAGAGCCTGACGAAGTTCATGCGCGATCAGTTCGACGAATTCGTCCTCGATGCTGGCCACGCGTTCGCGCGCAACGGCTGAACCTCCGAGCGTCTCGCTGGCCAGGACGCGGGCCAGTGATCGATGCGCGGAGAGTGTTTCGATCAGCGTCGCCAAGGCGGCGTCCGCGCGGGCAACAGGATCCGCGCCAGCTTGACGCATGGCCTGTCGCACCCGCTGTTGGAGCGTATCTCCGGCGCGCCCGATCACGGCCGCGATCAGCGCCTCCTTGGTCGGAAAGTGGAAGTACAGACCGCCCTTGGAGGTATTGGCGGCAGCGGCGATTTCGTCCATTTGCGCATCGGCGTACCCGCGTTGGGCGAAGACGCGAGCGGCGGCGGCGAGCAGAAGCGCTCGTCGCTCGACGGCTCGGGCCTGGCGCGGTTGGCTGGTCGTCATCGATCACTCCGAGACAGAACAAATCCGACGCATCGGTCGGTTTCTGTACTGTATCAGGAGTGGGCGAAATGAGATCGGCCAGACAGAGGACGCAGTAGCTGGAGCGGTTCGACATGTCCAATCGACCTTCGGCGTCGGCCAACGAGCGCACCCAGGTGGTGTCGCAGATGTTCAGTCGTCTGGTTCCGCACTACGACCGTATGAATCGACTGATGACCGCCGGTCGTGACGGTCGCTGGCGACGGTTGGCGGTCGAAGCAGCGCAGCCAGGCGACGCCCGAGTGCTGGACCTCGGCGCAGGCACCGGTGATCTGAGTGAGGAATTTCGACGCGCGGGCGCTCGGCAAGTGGTATCGCTCGATGTCTCCGGTCCCATGCTGGTTCGGGCGCGGGAAAAGTATGGCGCCGAGCGCATCGACTGGTTGCAGGGCGACGCGCTGCACCTGCCTTTTGCGGATGAGGCGTTCGACGCGGTCGCCTCGGCGTTTGTCCTGCGTAACCTGCCCGACCTGGCCGCGTCGCTGGAGGAGATGGCGCGCGTCCTGCGGCCTGGCGGACGGCTGGTCGGGCTCGACATCACGCATCCGCCCGATACGCCGTGGGGGCGGATCCTGAGGTTGGGATTCGAGCAGGGCGTGACCAGAATCGCGGGACTGGTCTCAGGCGACCGCTCCGCCTATCGCTATCTGCCCAACTCACTCACTGGCGAGCCGACAGCGGATGCACTGTCGGCGATGCTCGAAGCGGCCGGGTTGGTGGAGGTGTCATACCGTCGCCTCTCGATGGGCGCGGTTGCGCTACACACGGGGCTCGCGTCGTCTCGGTCGCCCTAGAGCGCAGCATGATCAGCGGAATCCAGGGGCTCTGAGCGGTATTGCTCCCGACGCTGATGCACCGCGCTGGCAAATGCGCAAATCGCCGGTCGCGCCCGCTCCCAGTCGGTCTCGTCGCGCAGGACGATCGCGCGTCCGCCGTGCGGCCAAGGGGAACACTCCACCTGTTTGGCCAGCTGCTCCAGGTCTTCCCGATGGTGGGTCTCGAGGATGCCGTTGAGACTGATCTCAATCGCTCCTGGCGTTGTGTATGCGGCATAGATTCCGAAGTAGGGGCGCGGCCCCCGCGCGCCGCTGGGGCTGATGATCGACATCCGCAAACTGACGCCGGATTTGCGCGCATCGACGAAGACCGCCTCTTGCAACTGCTCGAGGATGGCGTCCTGCACCGTGTGGAACCGAGTCGTGAGTCCCTGTTCTTCCAGATACTGCTTGAGTAGGCGACGTCGTTCCTCGATGGATGGTTGTTTTGGTGAGGGCGCGGGTGGCTGAGTGCTCGCTTCGGCTGGAGTCTGGCGAGCGATGTATGTGCGACCAGGTTCCTGATCGTCTCGGAAGCCGAACAGGGTGATGATCTCGACCTCGATCCCGCCTGCTTGAGCGAGGAAGCGCGCGATTCGCGCCGCAGTCCTGTCAATCCCCAGTCCGACCAGCACCGACCGCAACGGGAAGATCCCTTGCAGATCGCCGAACTGATCCTCGTACCAGGCAGCGAAGTCATTGAACTGCGGGATCCCGCCTTGCCCGGAGCGGTCGCTGATATGTGCGGTCAGCTCATCGAGCGGTAGTTCCGCAAGAAACGATGTGTAATCGAGCACCTGGGTAACAGCGTCGCGGCCGAGCGTGCCGCGCTTGAGCTCGTAGACCACCAGTCGACCGTCGCCATCAACTCCCAGCAGGTCTAGCCAACCACCTGCTGCCGGCGTTTGCCGACCGATGAGTTGCAGGCCAGGTTCGAGCAGCTCGGGCTGCGCGACCAGCAATTCCTCGAGATGCAGTTCGGCGTCAATCCGTGAGGCGGACTTCATCTGATCGAGCGATCCGTCAGCATCCATTCGCCACAGTGTGATTGCATCCATCAACGGAATCCGTTCTCTTGAGTGCGCTGTCTCACCGAGTCGCTTCCACGCTGAGCATGGTTCGACCGCTGCCCTTGACCAGTCGTCCGCCCCAGGTGGTCGGCGGCGCGCCTTGAGCCTCGAGCCACTCGCAGCGCACGATCCGCATACGGGCCTGACTGAGCGGCGCTTGCAGCACCGGGTGTAGACGCCCGGGCGTTGGCATGGCGAACCCGTCGGGCGCGGCCTCCGCGTTGAGCACGAGGCTGAGTCGGGCGCGTGGCGTGCAGAGCTCGTTGAGCATCGACGCCAATGCGTCGTCACCGCTGAGGATCATCCTGAGCAGTGCTGCCCAGGGGAAGTAGATCGTGACCCAATCCGCTGATCCATGAAGCTCGGACGGCAGCGCTTCGACGCTCGCGGCGACGTAGAGCGCGTTGGGCGCGCCGCCGCGGGCAGGCTTGCGCCCAGCCAGCTTGGCCGCCTCGCCGAGCGCGACGCGATCAGCGTCGACGCCGATCGCCAGGCAGTGGTCGTATTCGCGGGCAAAGCGGCGTGGCCAGGCGCCGTCGCCGGTGCCGAGATCGATGAGGGTCGATGAGAAGCGGTCGCGCAGCTGGTCAAATTCCGATCTATCCATCGTGCGTGGGCCGCGTCTGGTGATGATTTCCATGATTGTTCCTGTGGTCTGGTCGTCGGTCAGACTAGAATCCGTCTAGCACTACCCGAATGACACAGATGCGCCACTCGCATCGCATGACCGAAGGAACTTCCAATGCCGACCCCCGCGCGCGTGATTTTTCTCCCTGAAGCCGACGAGCCGCTGGCCATCGAGCGAGTGGACCTGCCAGATCCAACTGATTTTCAGGTAGTCGTCCGCCAGTTTGCCTCAGGCATCTGTCACTCACAGCTGCACCAGATGCACAACCCGCGCAACGGTGATCAGGTGCTCGGACACGAGGCGACCGGTGAGGTGATCAAGGTCGGCTCGCAGGTCAGCAACGTGCAGGAGGGCGACGTCGTTTTCGTCACTTGGGTCCCGCGCAACGCCGAGACGGCGACACGCGAGGTTGACCCAATCGTGGTCGAGCGGCCCAACGGTCGCACCGCGACGACGCGCAACGTTTTCACCTGGGCGGACACGACCATCGCCGATGAGAAGTACATCGTCAAGGTGCCGCAGGACACGCGCCGCGACGTGACCTCGATCATCGGCTGCGCCGTCTTGACCGGTTCCGGCGCGGTCTACAACACGGCGGCGGTGCGCGAGGGTCAGAGCGTGGCGATCTTCGGCGTCGGCGGCGTCGGACTGTCGGCGGTGGTGGCGGCCTCAGTGGTCAATGCCGATCCGATCATCGCCGTCGACCTCGATGATGAGAAGCTCGAGTTCGCCAAGCGCTTCGGCGCAACAATTGGCGTCAATGCATCGGGCGGCGACGCCATCGAGCAGATTCATGCGCTCACACAGGGCGAAGGATTGACCAGCTTCGGCGAGCCGGTCTCGGGCGTTGACTTCGCCTTTGACTGCATCGGCCGTGAGGTGACGATGAATCAAATCCTGCGCGCGGTTCGCCCCGGCATCCTCGGCGCGGAGACCGGCGGGACCGCCGTCCTGGTTGGTGTGCCACAGTCTGGTGTGAGTTTCAGCGAGGCCGACATGCGCGGCCTGCTGATCAACGAGAAGAAGTACATCGGATCAATCGGTGGCAGCTGCCGACCGGACCGCGATTTCCCGATGTTCCTGGCCTGGGCTGAGGACGGCGCGTTGGATCTCGATGCGATGGTCACCGAGCGCTTCAAGATCGGCCAGATCAATGAGGCCACCACAGCGCTCGAACACGGCGAGATCTTTGGTCGCGCGATCATGGAGTTCGACGACTAGGCGAACTATCGCCGAACCCTGACGAACATCCCCCTGCTTGCCTCAGGCGAGGAGCAGGGGGATTTCCATTTCCTCTGGTCGCAGGCCGGCGTGGTGACCGATCAGCCGCGACTGTGGGTTGCCTGCCTCGCCGTAGGTGATGATCTTCGGTTCCGCCGTGATAGCGATGTGCGTCCCGATTCGGTTCGCTGACTCACTCGACAGCTTGCCCGGACCGAACAGCTGCAGTTCGTTCAGCTGTTCTCGACGCAACAGCGCCCAGTCGCGTCCCCAGCGCTCGCGGAAGGCCGATTCAAATGCCCGTTGACGCTCACGCCTGACGCAGAACATCGGCACGCGCGGTTCGCCGAACGGATCGGCGTGTAAATCGTCGAGCAGCGGATCATCAGGCAGGATGACCGATTTGTCACGCTCCCGGACATGAAGCTCGCCGTGGTCGGGGCTGACCGCGATGCGGGCGCGTCCGTCCAGCCGATCGCGCAGGACAGTCAGCGCGTTATCGACCGCGTCCAACGCCCGCTGTGTGTCTCGACTGTTCGGCCCCGAGCGATGCGCGGCGGAGTCAACCATCGGCAGGTAGAGGTAGTGAACGCCCGGTTCCGCCTGATCGACGACGCGGCGTGCGACCGCCTTGACCGCGTCCTGCAGGTGATCGTATGGATCGGTGGGCCAACGGCCGCGGCCGTAGGTGGTGAACTCGCTATTGGCGATCTGGCGCGGATGGTACGTGCGCAGGCGGGTTGAGATCGTTGCGAGTCGAGAGGGATATCTGAAAGTCTCATTCGGCCAGATGCCGAATTCTTGCAGCGGACGGTTTGAGGCGCGTTCGACGTAAGGCAGAATCGTCGCAGTCAGATCACGTTCATGGAGGTGCGTGTTCCATGCAGTTACCCCGTGTTGCGAGGGCCAGGCGCCGGTCGCCAGGGTGGTCAGCGCCGCGGCAGTGGTGGAGGGGAAGACGGCCCGCAGCTGCACCTGCTCGGCGCTGGCCAGCAGGCCGTCAGGTCGCGTGCGGTCGTGGAAGACGCAGCCGAGTCCATCGACGATGACAAACAGGAGCGGTCGGTCTCTGCCCAAACGCTCGGCCAGTTGCGCGGCGCGCTCGTCATGGTCGTCGAGTGGCACGCCGCCGTTCGAAGCCACCGCGCGAGCCAGATCAACGGTAGACGGCGGCGCGTCACCCTCCAACGGGACGAGCCACGCCCCTTCATCAACCCAGCGCTCCACGCACTCCGCATCAGCCGATCCCCCGGAGACCCACCGC
>RKRS01000260.1 GCA_007571275.1 Dehalococcoidia bacterium | reverse complement strand
CGCTCGGAACGCGGGATTCCCTATCACCCGGAAGTGATCGAGTGGTTCCGCTCAGCGTTCAGCGACCTCGGGCTCCGCGACCACTTCGCCGCTATCGTCTGATTCGGCGCGCAGCTGCAAAGCTGCATGCACGCGCATGGCGCGACCGACGGTGTTGAAGGTCCAGAGCATCAGCACCAGTCCCAGTCCCCAGCCGAGTGGCAGGCGGATCCAGGCGTACGTGCTCGCGCTGACCTGATCGAGCAGCCACCAGCGCAGCACGCCCGCGAGCGCAATGTAGAGTCCCCAGACGATCGTCAGGCGCGTCCAGACCACGTGATCGGCTGGCATTCGCTCGCGGAGGTCGGGAAACACTTCGCGTACGACGGCGCTGACGATTGGCCGTCCGATCATCACGCTCGCGATGAACACGCCGCCGAGCACGAAGTTGTCTACGAAGTCGCGCGCCCAGAAGATCTTGCCATCCGCCTCGATGATGCCCCAGATCCCGAAGCCGACGAGAAAGCTCACGCTGAAGACCATCAGCCAGCGCACGACCCGAATGTCGGGTCGCCTCGTGCGCTGGACAACAAACACGATGACGCCGACAATCACGGCTGCGATGATCGCCGCACGAACGCCAGCAACGGCGTTGAAGATCAGGTAGGAGAGCGTTGGTCCGGCCCCGAGCACGGCAATCGGATCGACGCGCCCCGCGCCTTCAATCGACTTGGCCCACTCAGGCAGCTCTGGCTTGAGCTGGTCGGGCTGGTTGGCAGGTTGTTTGGATCGATCCGACGTGTCAGGCAAGCGAGTTAGTGCTTCCAGAGCGGCGAGGCGACGTTGAGCGAAACGCCAGCGGCGGTCTCGCATACCGCGCGGATCGTGACTGTTTGCACGACATCGGCCTCGGGCGAGGAGCGTGGATGCTGCTCGGGGTACCAGTTGACCTCAGCGATGCCCCATTCATCAGAATTCACCGTGCGCTCACGGCCGCCAGCGGATGCCAGCGTGCCCGGGCCATCGACGATAGTGAACGCCACCGGCGCGCCCGCCAGCGATCCCTCACGGCTACTAATCGACGCCGACACCATCCGATAGCCGACCTCACCGCGGTCGGCCATGCGCACGCTCACTTCGATACGATCTTCGGGCATCGCCTCACTCCTGAACTTGCTGCTGCGCTCAGACTACCAGCGCCCAATGCTCGCAAATCCAGAACTGGATAATTCGGTATCGTCAGAGAGTCAACCACGTCCGAGTTACCAGCTGGGAGCCGCTCCATGGTCCGCACTGAAGATATGCACCCCGACATGGCCAAGAACCTGCTCAGTCTCCCTCTGCCCGAGATCGAGCCGCAAGCCTGGATTACTCCCAAACCATTGTCGGAATCGACGGTTGCGATTGTCACGACCGCCGGCATGCACGCGCACGATGATCGTCCCTTCAACCCGGGTTCGGTCGAGTACCGCCTGATTCCTGGCGACATCGACTTCGCCGACCTGCGCATGTCACATCTGTCAGTCAATTTCGACCGCTCCGGCTTCCAGCAGGACATCAACACGGTCTTCCCACTGGAACGCCTGCGCGAGCTGGCAGAGCAAGGCGTGATCGCCGGCGTCAGTCGCTATCACTACTCGTTCATGGGTGCGCAGCCCGACCCGACGCGGTTGCAGAAGACGGGCGAGGAGATTGGACGGCTGCTCGCCGAGGACGGCGTCGACGCCGTATTTCTGACACCCGTTTGACCGTTCTGTACACGCGCCGTGTGCGCGCTCAGCCACTACATCGAACGCGGCAGTCAGGGTCGTGTCGCGACGACGGGCATCTCGCTCATCCGCGCGCATGCCGAGGGCATGAAACCGCCGCGCTCGCTCTGGGTGCCGTTCCCGCTCGGCCGACCGCTCGGCTCGCCTGATCAGCCAGACTTCCAGCGCGATGTCCTGCTCTCGGCCCTGCAACTGCTCGAGACCGCGACCGCGACCGTTATCGTCGATTATCCACACGACGCTCCCACCTCGGGCGACGATCCGTGGGCCTGCGCGGTAGCGCTCGCGCCGCCCGAGCCGGCCAATGAGTCAGAGGCGCTGCGCGATCAGCTGCTCGACGAAATCCGCCAGCTCGCTCCCTGGCACGCCGAGCAGGTCAAGCGTCGTGGCCGCACCACGATCGGCATCAGCGGAGCTTCCGTTGAGCAGATTGAAGACCTGGCAACACTGCTGGCCGATTTCGCCACCGGCGCCGAGCCGTCGGACGGCGAGATCGACTGGAATCACCCGATGCCGCTCAGGCTCAAGTTTGCCTCAGACGATCTACGCGCCTTCTACCACGAAGCCGCCACTGCTCAGCCGGGCGCCAACTATCCCACCGACGCTGACCTCAATGACTGGCTCTTCAACCAGACCCTGCTGGGCACGGTCCTGCGTCAGATCGTCGGTCGAATGCGCCAGAGCGAGGATCGGCGGGTGGCTGGTCTGGTGATCGGCATGATCCCGGCAGGGTTCGCCCGTCCGCGCTGACCACCAGCCAGGCAAAGCCAAGCTTCCGCTTCCACAGCGGATGCTGAGTGTCGTGTGTCATTGCCCAAGCTACGAGGCGCAGCTATGTTCGGTACCGACGGTACCGAACAATCCCCCATGCGCGCCCAGACGTGTGCAGCTGGTTGGCGAAGATGAACATTCACGAATACCAGGCCAAACAACTATTCAAGTCCCGCGGCGTTCCCGTTCCTGACGGGGGCGCAGCGACCACTGAACGTGAAGCGCGAGAACTGCTGAAGGAACACGGCCCGGATGTCGTGATCAAGGCGCAGGTGCACGCCGGCGGACGCGGCAAGGGTCGCGTCGTCAAGCGTGACCGCGCGAGTCGCATGTACAACGACCTACGCCGCGAGCCGGAACGCTACGAAGGACAAATCTCCGGTCGCCGACGCGGCGGAGTGCGCCTCGCCAGCGGAGTCGAGGAGGCGCTCAAAGAGTTCCGTCCATTCATGGACAAGGACAGCCGACTGGTCAGCGTGCAGACCGGGCCGGAGGGCGCCCCGATCTCGGCCGTGCTGATCGAGAAGCAGACATCCATCGCCAAGGAGTATTACTTCTCGATTCAGGTCGACGGCGCGAACGGCCAGCCGCTGATCGTCGCCTCCGCCGAAGGCGGGCAATCGATCGAAGAGGTCAACAAAACCAACCCGCGCGCCGTCCTGCGCATTCCCGTCGACCCGACTGAGGGCTTCCCTTCCTTCCGCGGTCGTTCGCTCGCGAGCCAGCTGGGGCTGCCTTCATCTGCGATTCGTCCGGCCGGCGATATGTTCGCCAACCTCTACCGCGTGTTCACCGAGATGGACGCCTCGCTCGTCGAGGTCAACCCCTTTGTGCTGACCGCCAATGGCGCCGTGGTCGCGATCGACGGCAAGGTCGGGCTCGACGACAACGCCTCATTCCGCCACGGCGGCTACGAGGAGTGGCGCGACCGCTCACAGGAAAATCCGACCGAGATCGAGGCCGAAGAAGCGAACATCGGCTCCTACATCAAGCTCGATGGCGACATCGGCTGCGTCGTCAACGGGGCCGGACTCGCGATGGCCACGATGGACACGCTCAAGCTGCATGGCGGCGAGCCAGCCAACTTCCTCGATATCGGCACCGTCAATCGCAAGGATCGCGTGATCGAGGCGCTGCGGATCATCGTCAATGATCCGGATGTCAAGGCGATCTTCATCAACATCTTCGGCGGCCTGGCCCGTGTGGATATCGTGGCGGAGGGCGTCGTCGACGCCGTCAGGGAACTCGAGATCCAACAGCCGCTGGTCGTCCGGCTGAACGGCTCCAATGTCGAAGAGGGACGACGCGTGCTGCACGACTCAGGCATCGACGTGCAGACGGCCGATGAACTCGGCGATGCCGCGGAGCTCGCCGTGAACGCAGCCAGGTCGGGCAAACGACGTTCACGCGTGACCAACTAGAACATATTCGAACAAGGATCCGGCGCATGAGCATCCTCCTCAACAACCGCACCCGATTGCTCATCCAGGGGCTTGGCAATGAGGGTCAGAACCAGATTCGCCGCTCGCTCGACTACGGCACCAAGGTGGTCGCGGGCGTGCATCCCGGATTCCGCGGCGGCGACAGCTTCGCGTACGGCAACCACAGCTTCCCGGTGTTCACCACGGTCACTGAGGCCGTTGAACAGACTCAGGCCAATTGCACGATCATCTACGTGCCTGCGCCAGGCGCAGCCGACGCGATCCTCGAGAACATCGCCGCCGAAGTTCCGCTGATCGTCTGCATCACCGAGGGCGTGCCCGTCCACGACATGATTCGTGTCCGCACGGCGCTGGCCAACTCCAAAAGCAAGCTGATCGGTCCCAACTGCCCGGGCATTATTCAACCGGCGTCCCAGTGTCGCGTCGGTATCCACCCGCCCGACGTCTTCATGGCCGGCAACGTCGGAGTCGTTTCGCGCTCGGGCACGCTGGTCTACGAGGCCGTTGATCAACTGACCCGCGCCGGCATCGGACAATCAACCTGCGTCGGTGTCGGTGGCGACCCGATCATCGGCGAACAGCAGCAGGCCATCCTGCGCCGCTTCCAGAGCGATCCTGACACCGACGCGGTCGTGCTGATCGGTGAGATCGGCGGACTGGCCGAGCAAGCCGCGGCGGCCTACATCAAACGCAGCATGACCAAGCCAGTGGTCGCGTTTATCGCCGGAGCGACGGCGCCGCCAGGACGGCGGATGGGTCACGCCGGCGCGATCATCGAGGGCGAAGCCGGGACCGCGGAAGCCAAGCTGGCGGCGCTCGAAGCGGCCGGCGCGGTCATCTCGCGCAGCCCCGCGGAAATCGGCTCAACCATGCGCCGCGTGCTCGAGGAACATGGCAAGTATCAACTGCCCGGATCGGTGGACTAGGCGCATCTCATGAGCGACGGCTCGCTGAGCCCCAAGCAGCAAGGCCAACTCGCTGTCCGAGCAGGACTCATCGCTCCGCTCGTCGGCATCGCGCTGATGGTGATCCTCAGCCTGACCGTCGATGTCGTCGTGGGAGTTGTTGTCGGCGCCGTCGCGGTGATCGTGCTCGTCCCGCTCACACACCGGATCCTCAATCGTCGCTCGAAAACTTGAGTCGGCGCCCGCAGTTCGCATCGGCATCACACAGACGCAGCATGGTTTCCGGGCCTGGCTCGCCACCACCTTCGGCAATGTCCACCGTGTGGGAAAGCCGCTCGGCTAGCCTTCCTGCTCCTCTTCGTCCTCCGGTGGCCAGCATTCGTTATCGGGGTCGGCGTCGGGCGCGAGATTACGCTTTTCCTTGCCGATGACGCCATCTGGATCAGCGAGAAAGTCAATCAATTCCTGTTGGGCATCCGGCCCGATCTCCTCATCGTCAAGGATCTCTGTCCCATGCAGGTTGGTTTCGTAGATCACGAGTCGGACCGGCTCGCCCGCTCGTTGGAAGTAGCGATTCGACTGCCAGTATGAGCACTGGTTTCGCGCGCCAACCATGTAGAGCTTGGGCACATTGACATCAGCGATGTTTGCGAGGCCATTCAACCGATCGAAGTCTTCGCCGCCGCGATCCGAGTCCTTGGGCGCCTTGTTGGGAAAGATGTTGGGACTGGAAATGGCGCTCACGGCCGTGAACTCGGTGCGATATGCCGCGACCTGCATCAGGCTGGTGCCGCCCATGCTGACACCGACGCCGTAGATCTGCTCCGCGCCTTCGTCGACGGCGAAGTCGATCGCCGCTTCCCACTCCAGGTAGATCTCCGGCACATCTTCGATCTGGCGTCGGCTGTATACGCATGGGCTTTCCCCATGACAACGAAAGTCCCAGCGCAACACGCGGTAACCCTCAGCGACCAATCGTTCGGCGAAGTTGTCCCAGATGCGGCGACTGGTCGGATTGGTGTTCTTGGTGCGGTACATGTGACCGAGCAGTACCCATGCATCGCCATCGCCGTTGACTTCGGCCACGACCCGTGCGCCATCCGCGGACTGCAAGACAAAGGCTTCGTGCGCGTCACTCTTGGTCGCCAGCGACAGCGGGACCGCGATAGCCAGCCCCAGCGCGATCGCGCCGAAGGCGCCGAGGAACGGCATCCAGGGGTTGGACAACAGAGCCAGCGCTGTTCGCAAGTCAGGAAGTCTCAACGATCCGGTTCTGTTGCCGAGTAACTTCGCCAGGCGTTCACGCATCGTCATGCCGCCAATCATGTCCGTCTGGCCCGCGCATCAGAGCGGGCTTGAGCGCAGCATATGCGTCAGGCGCTGCTAATCTCATAGATGGAGGGTTCGCATAGTGGCCTAGTGCGCCCGCCTGCTAAGCGGGTTCGGGGGAGACTCCGTCGAGGGTTCGAATCCCTCACCCTCCGCCACGTGACGCGATTCGACACAGGCTGACCGAGCGAGACTGAGATGCCCCAGTATCACATCTGGACCGTCGGTTGCCAGGTCAACACCGCCGACTCCGCCAAACTGGCCGCCGGCCTGCGACGGCTGGGCATGGATCCCACCGATCAGCCGCGCGACGCCGACCTGATTGTGCTCAATACCTGCGCGGTGAGACAACACGCCGAGGACAAGGCGCAGGCCAAACTCGGTTCGCTCAAGCATCTCAAGCGCGCCAACCCGAACCTCCGCATTGCGGTGATGGGCTGCATGGTCGGCCCACACACCGCTCGTGGCGATGACCCGATCACGACCCGCTTTTCCTTCGTCGACACTTGGGCGCAACCGCAGCGATTCGACCAGGTCGTTAGCCTGCTTGATCTGCCAGGTATTCCCGAACCTGAGGATGACGGCGGCGAGTTCTGGCCCGAAATCTTCCCCGACGAAACACGACCGACCGCGTTCGTGCCCGTGATCGAAGGCTGTGACAAGTTTTGTACATACTGCATCGTCCCGCTGCGGCGCGGTCGTGAGCGTTCACGACCAATCGACGAGATCGCCCGCGAGATCGAGGCGCACACACAACGCGGCGTACGCGAGGTCACCCTGCTCGGCCAAACCGTTGAGGCTTACGGCAAGGATCAGCCAGCGGTCGATCCGAGTACCGAGCACGCCGATCTGTCAGACCTGATGCGTGAGATCCATGATCTGCCCAACCTGCATCGCATTCGACAGCTGACGAGCTATCCGCCCGATATGACCGACCGGATCCTCGAGGGCATGGCCGAGTTACCGAAGGTCTGCGAAGCGTTCTCGCTGCCGGTACAGGCTGGCTCGGACGACGTCCTGGCCAACATGCGGCGCGGCTACAGCGTCGCCCAATTCCGCGACCGCGTCGAAAAGGTCCGCTCGCTCTGGTCCGAGGTCAGCATTTCGACCGACGTGATCGTCGGCTTCCCCGGCGAATCGGAAGCGGACTTCCAGGACACCTACCACCTGCTTGAAGAGCTACGGTTCGACAAAGTCCATGTCGCGGCATACAGCCCGCGGACCGGTACCTACGCGCAACGCAACCAGCCGGACGACGTGCCACACGAGCTGAAGATGGAGCGGCTGCATCAGATCGAGGAGCTACAGCGCGACATCTCGTTCCAGATCAATAACCGCTACCTGCTCAGCGACGTCGAGGTGTTGCTGGAGTCAACCAAGCCGTCAGACCGCGACGGCGTGGAGCGCCATACCGGTCGGACGCGAACGATGAAGCTGGTTCACTTCGACGCGCCGATCGGCACATACCGTGCCGGCGACATGCTGACCGTATCCGTGACCCGCGTCGGAGCCTGGAGTCTGCAGGGACAACCGGCGTAAACCAATGACGACCGAGACGACGCAGGCGCCCGCCATGGAATCGCCCGAGGCGCGACGCCCGGCTGTCGCTGTGCTCGTCGTCATCTTTACGGTCATCGATGGAGCGCTGCGCGTGCTGCTCATTGAGCGGTCGGCGCCGCCCGCTGACGGGCAATGGGCGATCCCGGGCGGAGCCTTATTGCACGGTGAAACACTCGAACAGGCCGCCGAGCGCAAGCTGGCGGAAGAGACTGGCGTCACCGATCTCTTCCTCGAACAGCTCTATACGTTCGGCGACCTCGACCCGGCGTCAGGGGATGGCAGCGTCGGCGTGAGCTGGTTCGCGCTCGTCGATCCATCGCGGGCGCGGCTTGCGCGACGAACTGCCTGGCGTCCGGCCTGGTGGGACCTGTCCGAACTCCCACCATTGGCATTTGACAACAACCGCGTGATCGACGTCGCGCGCGCTCGGTTGATCAGCAAGCTGCAGTACACCGACGCGGCATACTCGCTGCTGCCGACGACGTTCACGATGCGCGAACTGCAGGAGGTCTATGAGGCGATCGTGGGCCAACCGCTCGACAAGCGCAACTTTCGCCGTCGTCTGCTGGCAACCGGTTTCATTGCCGCCACAGCGGAGCTGCGCGCTGACGGACGCCATCGACCGGCCCGCTTGTATCGATTCGCCCATCGCTCCTGAGGCTCCGCCGTTTGCGGTCCGGCTGTCCTGGTCTCGGAATCGATTAACCATCTCTTGACAAGCCGCGCCCTGATTTGCAACACTATTGTTTATTGATAGTGTCAGTCTGACACTAAGTAACCGTCTGAGAGCCAAGCATGACTGAAGCCATCGTTATCGAGACTGATTTCGTTCCCGAGATTCTGCCGCCTAATCTGCCTGACGAAGCGTGCGAGACCGACATCGCCACGATCCCGCTTGCGTCCGAGCCGCACCTGGCCAACTGGCAACCAGAGATTCCCCAAGAGTACCTGCGCCTGTCGAGCGACGAGCTGCGCGAACGAATCCGCGCGGCGCGCGCCAAGCTGGGGGAACGCTTGTTGATCCTGGGACACCACTATCAGCGCGACGACATCATCGAGTTCGCTGACTTCCGCGGCGACTCCTTCAAGCTCGCGCAGCAGGCGGCCGCGAACTCCGACGCTGATTACATCGTCTTCTGCGGCGTCCACTTCATGGCCGAAAGCGCCGACATCCTGACCACACCGGAGCAGACCGTCATGCTGCCCAATCTCGCCGCCGGTTGCTCGATGGCAGACATGGCTCAGCCAGAGGATGTCTACGACGCCTGGGCGGACCTGGGTGAAGTGGTTGACACCGATCGCGTGATTCCGATCACCTACATGAACTCGGCGGCATCGTTGAAGGCGTTCGTCGGCAAGAACGGCGGGGCGGTGTGCACCTCATCCAATGCGACCGCAGTGCTCGAGTGGGCATTTGAGCAAGGCGATCAAGTGTTGTTCTTCCCCGACCAGCATCTGGGCCGCAACACTGGCAAGCGGCTGGGAATTGATCCCCGAACCGAGACCGCGGTCTGGGCTCCGCGTAAGGTGCTCGGCGGTCTCACGCCCGAGCGCATCACGGACAGCAAGATTTTGCTTTGGCAAGGACACTGCTCCGTTCACATCCGCTTCCGCGTCGAGCAGATTGAGCGCGCCCGAGAGGAACACCCTGGCGTGCGGGTGGTCGTCCACCCGGAGTGTCCCGAGCCAGTCGTCGATGCGGCCGACGCTGATGGCTCAACCGAGTTCATCATCAACTACGTTCGCAACGGGCCGCCTGGCGTCTACGCTGTGGGCACCGAGATCAACCTCGTCCACCGTCTGAACGATGAGGTTGCAGCTGAGGGCAAGACGGCCTTCTGCCTCGACCCGGTCATTTGCCCCTGCGCCACGATGTACCGAATCCATCCCGCTTATCTGGCCTGGGTCACGGAGTCACTGGTCGAAGGTCGAGTGGTCAACCCAATCAGTGTGGACGACGAGACGCGCAGATGGGCCCGCGTCGCGCTCGATCGCATGTTGGCAATCACCTGACGCCGCCGATGCGAGTGCTGGTCATCGGCAGCGGACTGGCCGGCATCAATGCCGCGCTGTTGGCGTCGGAGTTCGCCGCCGTCACGCTGATTAGCAAATCGCCGTTGCAACAGACCAACACGCAACGGGCGCAAGGCGGCATCGCCGCGGCGATTACTGCGCTGGACGATCCACAGATACACGCGCGGGATACGATCCGCGCGGGCGACGGTCTCTGTGATCCCGAGGCGGTACGCACGCTCACGACCGACGGCCCAGCGGCCATCGAGCGGCTGCTCCAACTCGGCGTCGACTTCGACCGTGACGGACAGGGACAGCTGGCGCTGGCGACGGAAGGCGCACATTCAACCGCTCGCGTCCTGCACGCGGGAGGCGATCAGACCGGGTTGCACATCCAGTCCGCGTTGGTCGACCGACTGTCCGAAGCGGACGTCGATGTCCACACCGAGCTTGCCGTGACCGACCTGGCGATAGAGGCAGGGCGTTGCGTCGGAGTGGTCACTGATCAGCGCGAGACCATCCTGGCCGACGCGGTCGTGCTCGCCACCGGCGGCGCAGGCGCGCTCTATCAGACGACGACCAATCCTGCGAATGCCACCGGTGATGGGGTCGCATTGGCGTTCCGCGCAGGCGCAGTGGTTCGTGATGTTGAGTTCGTGCAATTCCATCCCACCGCGCTCGCAAGCGACGGCAACGCGTTCCTGATCTCCGAGGCGCTACGCGGCGATGGAGCCGTGCTGCTTGATGCCGCCGGCGATCGATTCATGACGCGTGCGCACCCGGACGCCGAACTGGCGCCACGCTCGGTAGTCGCACGCGCCATCACGGAGACGATGCGCCGCGACGGGACCGAGCACGTCATGCTCGATATCTCACACCGAGACGCCGCCTATCTGCGTCAGCGCTTTCCAGGCGTCTATCGCGGCGCGTTGGAGCGTGGCCACGACATCACCGCCGGCCCAATTCCGATCGCGCCAGCCGCGCACTATCACATGGGCGGCGTCTATACCGACATCGACGGACGGACCACCGTGCGCGGGCTCTATGCCGCGGGCGAGTGCGCCTCGACCGGGGCGCACGGGGCAAACCGCGTCGCTTCCAACTCGCTGCTTGAAGCCGCCGTCTTCTCGACCAGAGTGGTCACAGCAATCCAACGAGATGATCGCCCGGCGCCGCCACCTGGCGAGGTTCGGTCACTACGCTCCTATCCGTCGGGATCAGCGCCATCTTGGCAGACCCTGCGTCGCGCCATGAACGAATTGGTCGGCATCACTCGGACCGCCGGCGATCTGCGCACGGCGCTCGATCGCTTCGACGAATGGCGGGAACCCGACGACCTACCAGCAGAGCCTTCGCTGCCCCTCGCCACACTGACAGCTCGATTGATCGCCGAAGCGGCGCTACAACGGACAGAAACACGCGGAGCCCACCTGCGACTCGATTTCCCCGACGCTGACTGTGCCTGGCAACGGCACAGCCTCTGGCAAATGGCGGTCGAATGACAGCGCTTGACCTCGCCATCGTCCAGCGACTCGTCGACACCACACTCGCCGAGGATCGCGCCGACCTCGATGTCACGACCGGCTCCCTGAGCAAGTGGATCGACTGGCGACAGGGCAACGCGCATCTGGTCGCGCGGGATGACGGCGTCATCTGCGGTCTCGACTTCGCCCTCGCCGCCTTTGTCGCGCTCGATCCCGATGTACGCTTCCTGCCTGAAGTCAGCGATGGCGACCGCGTCTCGGCAGGCCAGCAGATTGCCGTTGTCGGCGGCCAGCTCGATCCACTGCTTCGCGCCGAGCGCACCGCGCTCAATTGGTTGCAACGACTGAGTGGCACGGCGACGTTCACCGCGCGAGCGGTCGCCGCCGCTGGCTCGCGGACCAGGATTCTTGATACACGCAAAACCACGCCTGGCTTGCGTCCAGCCGAGCGTTACGCGGTGCGCTGTGGTGGCGGACTCAACCACCGCGACTCCCTGGCCGCTGGCGTATTGATCAAAGACAACCACATCGCCGCCGTGCGGCAGGCCGGGGGCACGCTCGCCGACGCGGTCTCCGCAGCCATCGCCAATGTGGGCCCGGCTACAGGGGTCGAGGTGGAGGTCACCAATCTGCAGGAAGCGCGGGAAGCGCTCGATGCCGGCGCCTCCGCTCTGTTGCTCGACAACTTCGCGATTGACGACCTACCGCCCGCGGTCGAGGTCGCTCGCGTGTACCACGCCAAAACCGAGGCCAGTGGCGGCATCACCATCGAGCAGATTCCAGCGATCGCACGGGCCGGGGTCAACTACATCTCGCTCGGCGCGCTGACCCATTCGGCGCCATCGCTCGATATCGCCATGGACATCGTGCTCGAAATTGGGCGCGGCTAACCAGCCTGTCCACGCCGGGGACGTTCCAGGTCAGCCGAATCAATCACGATGGTGAATGGACCGTCGTTGACCAGATCAACTGACATCATCGCGCCAAAGATTCCCGTCTCAACGCTGATCCCTTGATCACGCAGCGTTTGCGCAACATGGTCGACCAGTGGTTCCGCGATCTCCGGTCGCGCAGCGCCAGTGAAACTGGGACGGCGTCCTTTGCGAACATCCGCGTGCAGGGTGAACTGGCTGACCACCAGCGCCGCGCCATCGACGTCAAGCAGACTCTCGTTGAAGCGGCCATCCACGTCGGCGAAGATGCGCAACCCTGCGACCTTGCGCGCCAGCGCGTCAGCCTGTGAGACGGTATCGCCCGCCGCAACTCCAACCAGGACGACCAGGCCATGCCCAATCTCGCCAACGACAGAGCCATCGACTGACACCGAAGCGCGAGTCACACGCTGCAGCACGAGTCTCATTGGACAATTGCTGGCGGAGCGAAGGGTAGCGTGAGACTAATCAGCGGCGGCGGTCGACGCCTCACGTTCACCGGAATCAGTGCTGCTGGATGCTTCGCCCTCGGACTCGGCGCCAGCGTCGCCATCGCGGTCCTCGTCGCGGCGCGACTTCCAGCTGCTCTTCTTGCTGTCGGTCGAGTACCAGCCGGAACCCTTGAAGACGATGGCGGGAGCGCTCGGAATTCGTTGGAGCGTGTGCTCGCACTCCGTGCAGGGTTGCTGTGCGGGAGCGCTCCATCCTTCCAGCTTCTCGACCGTGTGGCCGCACTCAAAACATTCGTAGACGTAGCGGGGCACGTACTTCCTCCGCGCAGAACTCCAGACAACACTGCGTAAGCTATCACGACGCCAGGTTCGGTGCGCATATACCCAATATCCCTATACTCATTTCATATGCCCGCCTGCGGGGTGGGTTTGACGTGACGATGCGAGAGACCACCTGAGGAGCCGGATGACGACATCGATCTCAATGCGCGACCTGCTGGAAGCCGGAGTCCACTTCGGACACCAGACCAGTCGCTGGAATCCCAAGATGAAGCCTTACATTTTCGGCGCACGGAATGGGATTCATATCATCGACCTCCAGCAGACCGTGAGAATGGTCCGGGACGTGTGTGCCCAGGTTCGGGACCTGATCGTGGCCGGCGGGCACATCCTGTTCGTCGGCACCAAGAAGCAGGCGCAGGACTCGGTTCGTGAAGAGGCCGAACGTTGCGGCATGTCCTATGTCCATCACCGTTGGCTGGGCGGCACGCTGACCAATTTCCAGACCGTCCGTCAGAGTATCGACCGCCTCAAGAAGCTTGAGGAAATGGCCAACGACCCCAAGATCGTCGAGGCGCTGACCAAGAAGGAAATGCTGTCCCATAGCCGTGAGCGGGCCAAGCTGGAGCGTGCTCTTGGCGGGATCAAGGACATCCGGAAGCTCCCCGACGTGGTGTTCATCATCGATCCCGGACAGGAAGCCATCGCGGTGCGCGAGGCACGCAAGCTCGGCATCAAGGTGATCGCCAT
>RKRS01000275.1 GCA_007571275.1 Dehalococcoidia bacterium | reverse complement strand
GGTTGCGATCGCAACGTAGCGTTCGCCGCCTGCAACCCGGAACACGCCATTCGGGGCTGCGTACATCGAGCCGTGCCCCGGCGCTTCAGCGATGTTGCCATTCTCGAAGTAGTCGAGCAGCAACGGCGCGGCGAAGTGAATGCCCGCCTCCGTTTGCGCCAGGTCGATGTATTGGCCCTGGCCCGTCAAATCGCGATGCCGAACTGCCGCGGCGAGCACGCCCGAGCCATAGCGCGGATTGATGAAGTCGGTGTACGCGCCCCAGGTGCCTGCCGGTTGACGATCGGGCCAGCCAGTGATCCGATGCAGCCCTGACAGGCAGGCGCCCTGCAGGCCGAACCCGGCGTAACTCGATTCAGGTCCCCACTGACCGCGGAGACAGGTGCTGAGCATGATGATTTCGGGACGTTCCTGGCTCAGCGTGGCGTAATCGAGCCCGAACTGCTTCAGCGTGCCAGGCGTGAACGACTCCACGACCACATCCGCCCAGTCGACCAACTGTCGCGCGTAGGACAGCCCCTGCTCGGTATCCAGACGCAAGGCGACGCCCAGTTTCGAGGAGTTGAAGTTGGACATGAACTGACCGCGATCGATACCAGGCTGATTGTCCTTGAATGGCGGGGCCAGACGCAGCACGTCCGGCCGTGTCGCAGACTCGATATGCACGACCGTCGCGCCGTGGTCGGCCATCGACTTGGAGATCAGCGGGCCGACGCCGACCCAGGCAAAGTCAGCGATTTTGACACCCGACAGCGCGCCACCGTCCTCGCCACGCACGCCGTTCGACGATCGCGGCGTGATGGGGGCTCGCCTGGGCGCGCGCCCAACTTCCGCGAGCAGATACTGGTCCTGACCCAACGACGGCGCAGGACGTGATAGCTGCAGCGGTGTCTCCGAGAGTTTGGCGAATGGGCCTGGGTAACGCTTGCCCTCGACGTCGACCCAATACTCCCGCTCAGCCAGATGTTTGTCGTTGGCGATGTCCTCCATGGTGTAGAGCGGCGCCATCATGAATCCATCGGCGACCGCTCGGGCGTAGCATTCGGCCATCGTCCGTTTGGCCACGAACCGGCTCATATTCTCTGTCGCCACCGCGATCTGACGTCCCGCTTCGGCTGGATTTTCCAGCGCGTTGCGACCCATCTCGGCGATCCACTGATCGATATCCACGCCTGCCAGGGCATCGGTCAGTTCACCACTCTCGGCGATCCAGTGCATCACCTTCGCCGAGTGGCGCAGCCCCAGTCCGCCGGGCACGATGCTGAAGACGACGTAGCCATCAAGACAGCGATGAATGCCCATCACTGCGCCACCGTCGCTGCCGCCCACCGCTCGCTGTCCACAGGTGCCGGGCGGATCGCCACCCGTGTTGGGCGGAAATCCGGTCGCGTGCATCAGGGTCCAGACGACTGCCGCCTGCATCGAGACGTCGAGGTGCTGTCCGAGCCCCGACAGCTCACGCTCGCGTAGCGCGATCGATGTATCCGCAGCAGCTTGCACGCCCGCGTGAATTGCGGCCTGTGGAAATCCCACCGGCACGGGCGGACGGTCGCCGTCGCCCTGCAGCCCGACCAGGCCCCCAGCCGACTCGATCGTCAGATCGGTAGCGGGGCGGTCCGACCAGGGACCATCCTGTCCATAGGGCGTGATCGAGGTATAGATCAACTGCGGGTGCTCATCCTTGAGATCGTCGTAGCTCAGCCCCCAGGCCGCCATCGCGCCGGGGTCGTAGGATTCGATCAGCACATCCGCCGTGCTGAGCAGCGCGCGCAGATCGGCGCGACCCTGCTCGTCTTGCAGGTCAATCACGACACTGCGCTTGCCGAAGCCCATCGCCGCCCAATAAAGCGAGCGTTGCGGATCCTCATCGCTGAACGGCGGCAAATGGCGTGAGGGAGTTCCTGACGGCGGCTCAACCTTGATGACCTCAGCGCCCATATCGGCGAGCACGCGACCAGCCATTTCTGCTCGCGATGTCGATAGATCAAGGACTCGCACCCTGCCCAAGAGTGTGTCCGACGCCTCACTCGTCATGCCCGTGCTCCGATCTAAGATCTCGTCCCTGCCCACGATCGAACGGTCTTGCTCGATTCGCGGAATTGCCAGTCAAGATACCGAAGGTTGATGGATCGCGAACTAGATCACCAGAAACATGCGAATCAACACTGAAAACACGCCAAAGATCAGCAGCGCGCCCAGAATCCACCAGAGCAGCCGCGGCGCGTCCTCACGCGGTTCGTTGGCGCGATCGTTCGGATCGATCCAGCGAGCATGACGCTCGGGAGGCGGCCGGCGCCGACGGGCACGGGGCGAGTCTGGCGCCGGCGGCGGCCAGGCTTCCCTGCCCGATTCTCGATCCTCCGGCATCGCACAACTTTCCATCGGCTTCATGCCGACTCAGCGCCTTCAGTCTAACCAGCGTCAGCGCACCGTTCGCCAGCATCCTGCGCCTAGACGCACCTGCGTCTACTCTTTGCGGTAGCAGCACCTCAGGAACCGGAGCGTCGCGTGACTCGTATCCTCGTCACTTCCACGCTGGCTGGAGACGGCAAATCGGTCGTCGCCGTCGGTATTGCCTCTGCCCTCCGCGCGACCGGCGCGACCGTTAGGCTCGTGCGGATTGGCGACGCAGATTCTGCGTCCACAGATGCGCAGCAGTTCGCCAGAGTCAACGGCGTGCGCGGAAACGCGGAGCCAGTCGCGGCAAGCGGTATCCCATCCGACACCGACCACACGGTGATCGAAGCGTCCTCGCCGCAGGGGATTGAGGCTGAACGGACCATACTTGTCGTGCGACACGGCGAGGCCGACGACGACACCGTGTCCCGCGCAATCTCTGAGCAGCAGCCTGATCTGGTGATCGTGAATGGCGCGCCCGAGCATGGCGGCCCAGCAGCGATGAGTCGAATTGCGGGACTGGGTGGCGAGCCGCTCGCGGCGATCCCGCAGGATCGGCACCTGGCGGCTCCCACTGTCCGTGACATTGCCCCGGCCCTCGAAGGGGAACTCTCTGGCGACGAAGAGCTGTTCGACGAGGCCTCCAGAGACTTGGTGATTGGCCCGGTCAGTGCGCACGAAGGTATGGACTACTTCCGCAAGTATCCGGACAAGACGCTGATCACACGCCACGACCGGATCGACATCGCGCTTGGCGCGTTAGATTATGAGCCGCTCTGTCTGATTCTGGCGGGTGGCGAGCCAACGCTCCCGTACGTGGCGCAGCGCGCCGAGCGGGAGTCGTTCGCCCTGATCACTACAACCATGACCACGCTCGAAGCCGTCGACGCGATTGGCCCGCTGTATGGCAACTCGGCGTTCGTCGGTGAGCGCAAGCTGGAAACCGCTATCGAACTTGTTGCCGGCAACGTTGCGGCTGAGGCGCTGATCGGAGCCGCGACTAGCGCTTCCTGAGCAGCGTCAGCCCGTCACCCACTGTCAACTGAACCGCGTCGACCCGAGGATCATCCGTGATCCGGCGGTTGAACGAGTCAATCGCCCTGGCGTCCTGGCCGTTCGCTGCCGGGTCGGTGACCTCTCCGCCCCAGAGCGTATTGTCGACTGCAATCAGCCCACCAACACGCAACAGCGCCAGTGCGCCTTCGAAATAACTCCATACCGGCTCCTTGTCGGCATCGATAAACGCAAAGTCGAACAGCGCGCCGCCGGCCCGTCGCAATTGCTCGAGCGTGTCCAACGCCGGCCCAAGCCGCAGGTCGATCTTGTGCTGCACACCCGCCTCGATCCAGTATCGACGGGCGATGGACGTCCATTCATCGTTGATATCGCAGGCCACCACCTGGCCGTCATCGGGAAGCGCCTGAGCGACAGCCAGCGTGGACGCTCCAGTGAACGTCCCGATTTCGAGGGCGCGGCTCGCGCCGATCAACCTCACCAACCAAGCGAGCAGCCGTGCCTGATCCGCGCCAATCTGCATCCAGCCCCAGCCGTCGGGTAGTTGGAACGTTTCCTCCCGCAACCGCCGCCAGACATCGTCCTCACGCGTTG
>RKRS01000116.1 GCA_007571275.1 Dehalococcoidia bacterium | reverse complement strand
GATGTGCCCGAGTTCCTCGCGCGTGATGTCGCGCCGCAGGTCGCGGATATCGCCATAGGCAGTCACGCCTGACGGAGGCAGAGATGAACGTTCAACAACTCCTGATCCATTTCATGCAGACGCTGCATGACGGCTACATCGCCGCGCTGGACGATCTCGATGACGATCAGCTCAACTGGCGCTACAACGACAACGCGGTCTCATCGGGTTTCCATGCCTGGCATTACGTTCGCACGAAAGACAACATCGTCAACTTCGTCTGCCAGGATCGCAAGCCGCCGGTCTGGCTGCGACAGGGATTGAATGAGTCCTGGGACTTCCCCAAGGTTGCGCAGGGCACCGACATGGAGCGCTCCGACGCCCAGGGTTTGCGCATCCCGTCCACCGCTGATCTGATTGGCTACTTCAACGACGTTCACGAGGACGTGATGCAGTATCTCAACGCCTCCACTGACGCCGATCTCGCCGAGACCGTGCGCGTCGTTCAGTTCGGACATCAGGCCAAATCGCAGCAAATCCTGCAAACCTGCATCGCGCACGGCAACGGTCACCTGGGACAGATTCTCAACATCCGCTCGGTGATGGGACACCCGGCCCGAATCGACTTCTAAGCGCAGACCAGACGCGGAAGGTGGCAATATGAAAATCAGCGACAACGTTCGCATGGTGCCAGTCCCCGAGGACCAGCCGATGCGTCCGACTTCGACCAATATCTACATCATTGGTCAGCGCGGTGGTCAAACGCTGACCATCGACTCCGGCGAAGCGATCGACAAGTTCCGCTGGATGCTGCGCGGTTACCTGGCGGCCATCGATCACTCCGAGATCGGCGTGGCCGCGATTACTCATCATCATTTCGATCACTCCGGCAATCTCAAGCACGTCAATGAGCACCTCAAGGCAGACGTCGCCGTGCCTGAAAACGGCGTCAAGCTGTTGCGCGGTCGATTGCCGAACGCAGGCGTCAAGACCTTCACCGACGGCCAAACGCTTGACCTGGACGGCGGCGTCAAGGTCCAGGTGATGACCAGTCCTGGCCACTCCGTCGATTCACTCTGCTACTACATCGAGGAGGAGGGCATCCTGTTCACGGGCGACACCATCCTCGGCAACACCACGACGGTCGTCGGCGATGTCAACTCCTACATGGCGTCACTGCGTCGGCTGTTGGAGCTTCCCAATATCAAGGCGCTCTGCCCCGGCCACGGACCGCTGATCCGCGACAGCGACGACAGCAAGGCACGCGATCGCCTCGAGATGTACGTCGCCCATCGGCAAATGCGTGAGGATCAGATTCTCGAGCAGCTGCAGGACGGTGAACCCAGGACCTCCTGGCAGATCATGGAATCGATCTACGGCGACAGCATTGACAAGCGCCTGCGTCGCGCCGCCGATGGGAATGTCCAGGCGCACCTCAAGAGCCTGCAGAAGTCTGGCGTCGTCAGAGCTTCACGCGGCGTCAAGCGGAAGCCAAACCCGGCCACGGTGGCCAAGAACAAGGCCAAAGAGCAGGCCAACCGCAAGATCATCCAACAGGGCAAGCGTCTCGACAAGGCAGCACGAGCCAAAGTCCTCGCCCAACAGGAGAATCCGCCCACCGACCTCTGGAAAACGCCCCCCACCTACCAACTGCGCTAGGAGCGCGCCTGGTCCGTCCCACATCCGTCGTTCCCGCGGACTTCCACCATTTTCGTCATTTCTGCGCAGGCAGGAATCTCGATCCACTGGCGGCCCCTCGCGCTCGCGGCGAGGTTCCCGCCTACGCGGGAATGACGGACAAGGTGCAGGAATGACGAATGACGGAACGGGTGCAGGAACACGGAAAAGGTGTGGGAACACGGAATGGACGTGGGAATGGCTGAGAGCAGATGGAACGAGGCGCGATGGTTCATCCTGTTGGCAGGTAATCCAACCTGCGCAGTAGCCTCAGGCTAAACACCGCAATCAAGGAGCAGCAGATGCATTACGGGATTGGAATCCCTAGCTGGATTAACGCGTATCAGGAGGTGCAGCGCGCGGAGGCGGCCGGGTTTACGCACGCCTGGTTCTACGACTCGCAGCTGATTTATTCCGACGTCTACGCTGCGATGGCGTTGGCGGCGCACCATACCTCCACGATCAAGTTGGGCACACTGGTCGCGATCCCGTCCAACCGAATCGCGCCCGTGACTGCGTCCGCAGTCGCTTCGCTGAACAAGCTCGCGCCTGGTCGCATCATCCTCGGCATCGGCACTGGTTACACCGGTCGTAACACGATGGGCTTGCCCGCCTATCCGATCCGGCGCTATCGCGAGTACGCCCAGCAGGTGCGCGGGCTGCTCAATGGTGAAGATGTGTTGTACACCGACGACGTGACCGGCCAAGAACGGTGGATCCGCCTGATCCACGGTCAGCATTCCGAGTTCCTCAACCTCGATGACTTCATCCCGATTTACGTCGCGGCCAATGGCCCCCGAGCGATGGAGGTGGTGGGACAGGTCGGTGATGGTTGGGTCACGACCGGCATGGGACTCAACGCACAGCAATCCTTCCCGGCCATTGCCGCCGCCGCCGAAGCCGCGGGGCGCTCAACCGAGAAGCCGTACACCGTTGGTCTGACCGCCGGGCTGGTCTTGCATGATGGCGAAGCGATTGATTCCGAACGTGTGATGCGCATCCTCGGACCAGGTATGGTGCCTGGCGTCCACGCCATGTGGGAGGCGGCCCATGGACCTGGCGCCAATCTCGGCATGGACAATCCTGACCTGGCCGGCGAGTACCACAGCTACATCCGCGAGTACTCGGCGGCCAAAGGCACACCCGAGGACCGACTGTATCTCGACGTCCACGAGGGGCACATGGTCTATCTCAAACCTGGCGAGGAGCGGTTCGTCTTCCCACAGGTACTGGATCGCAGCCTGGTCGGTTCGGGCCCGCAGATCATCGAGAAGATTGAGCATCTGGAGTCGATCGGCGTCGATAACATCGCTCTGACCGCCAACGACCCAGCCGGCGCCCGCGAAATCATCGATGATTTCTCTCGCGAAGTCATCCAGAAGCGTGGTTAGGAGTCAACAGTGGACTACGGATTGCTCGTTCCCACCTACATCGACATGTGGAAGGAAGTCGTCCGCGCTGAGGAGGCGGGTTTTACCCACGCCTGGTTCCCTGACTCGCAGTTGATCTGGTCGGACTGCTATGCCGCGATGGCGCTGGCGGCTGAGCGGACTTCGACGATCAAACTGGGCACGCTGGTCTCGATTCCGTCCAATCGGATAGCGCCAGTGACGGCCTCGGCTATCGCCACGATCAACAAACTGGCGCCAGGTCGCACGATTCTTGCGCTGGGCACCGGCTACACCGGTCGCAATACGATGGGTCTGCCCTCCTACCCCGTGAGGAAGTTCCGCGAGTACGCCCAGCAGGTCCGCGATCTGCTCGACGGTAAGGATGTCCTGCACACTGACGACGTCACCGGCCGCGAGACCTGGATCCGCCTGATCCACCCCGATCATCCCGACTTCTACAACATCAACGACCATATCCCCGTCTATATCGCCGCCAACGGGCCGCGCGCGACGGCAGTCGTGGGCGAAGTCGGCGATGGCTGGGTCACATCGGGCACTGGTCCGTGGCTGGACAGCGGCTTTCCGATTATCGAGCAGGCGGCTCAGTCGGCGGGACGTTCGACCGAGAAGCCGTACACCGTCGGGCTGACGGGCGCGTGCGTCCTCGAGGAGGGCGAGGACGTCATGTCCGACCGCGTCATCCACCGCGCCGGCGCAGTCGCCGCGGTCTATAACCACACGCTCTGGGAGTCGGAGTATGGCGGATGGGGTGGCAATCTGAAGGGGATCAATCCCGATGCCGCCGCCGAGTACAACCAGTACATCACGAAGTACGCCGAGCAGCGCGGCAGACCGCTCGACCGCCTTTACCTCGACGTCCATGAGGGGCATTACAGCTATCTAAAAGAGGGCGAGGCGGAGTTGATTCAACGCGACCGACTCGAAGAGATGATCATTGGTACGCCGGATCAAATCATCGAGAAGTCAGAGCAGGCCGCTTCGCACGGCGTCGACCATCTCGCGCTGACCGCGCTCGACCCTGCCGCTGCCAATGACCTGATCGACGAAATGGCGCCAATCATCGTGCGAACGTCATAGTCTCATGTCGGTCGAACTGATCTGGGACTTGCCGCCGCCGAGCGCGGGCAAGCCGTCGCCATTGACGCTTGTCCTGACTCACGGCGCCGGCATGCCCGCGACCAGCGAGACGATGAATACGCTTGCTCGCCTGATCGCCAGGCAGGGGATCGCCGTCGCCCGGTTCAACTTCCCCTACATGCAGCGGGCGCAAGAAACTGGCAGACGACCCTGGCCGCCCGACCCTGACGATGTACTCACCGCCACCTACATCCAGGTCATTCAGCAGTTCGCCGCCAAGGGTGTGCCGCCTGCTCGTTTGGCTATTGGCGGTCGTTCCATGGGTGGTCGAGTTGCCGCCCGTATCGCCGATCCCGCTGAAGTCGCCGCGCTGATCCCCATCTCCTATCCGTTCCATCCGCCCAACGATCCGACCAGAGCCAAGACTGCGCACCTGCAAACCATCGCCACGCCGACCCTGATCGTTCAGGGCGAGCGCGACGAATACGGCACGCGCTCAGAGGTCGAAGGCTACGATCTCTCGCCCAATATCTCCCTCGAGTGGATTCCCGACGGCAATCACGGACTCGTCCCGCGCAAGCGTTCGGGTCATACGGTGGAAGGCAATCTGCAGGCCGCGTCCGCGGCAATTGCTGAGTTCATCCAACGCCTGCGCTAAACGCCCATGAGACGTCTGGTGGTCAGCTGCGCCAGACAACCTCTGCCGGGCGTCGTTCGGCTGTCAGCGAGCGCATCGTCTCGGGCGGGTAGCCGAGATAGAGATAGGCGACGATTCGGTCGTCGGGGCCGATCCCCAGCCAGCGCTTGGCCGCTGGGTGTTCCGCCAACGCTCCGGTGCTCCACTTGGTCGCCAGACCACGGGCCGTCGCCGCCAGCATCATGTTCTGTACTGCGCAGCAGACCGCCGCGTAATCCTCCTGATCGCGCACCGGATCATCGAGCACGGCCTGTTGTGTCACCGCGATGAACAACGGCGACCGTAGCAGCTTGCCGCGCGGATCTTTGGCGAACTTTCCACCGGCTGAGAGGATCGCGTTCGCCATCTCCTCCCGCGCCGAGCCGGACACCACGTGGAAACGCCACGGCTCGGTGTGCTTGTGATTCGGCGCCCAGCGCGCCGCGTCGATCAGTTCTTCCACCAGCTCCGCCGCAACGTCTTGCCCTGAGAACACGCCGATTGTTCGTCGTTCTCGAATTGCGGTGTCAACATCCATCTGATGTTCTCCATGTTCTGATGGAAACGGTATCCACAGCATATGTCTATGCAGTCACCCCTGCGCAGGCGGGAGTATCGCCGAGTGGACGTAAGCGCCGCGAAGCGCGTCTGGTTCCTGCATGCGCAGGAATGACGGAGGAGGTAGCAGGAATGACGGAGGAAGGTGGGAAGGGTAGCGGCAGGTAGGAATGGCGGAGGTTTACAGGTGAGGTCGTACGATCATCAACATGATCCGCGCAGGCATTGGCCAGACGTTCGAGGCCTTCGGCGTCGGACTGTTCCGACTCCACTGGTTGCTCACCGTGATGGCGTTCATGTCGTTCTCGATGAACTTCACGGTATTGCCAATCGTCGCGTTTGATCTCGGAGGCGATAACTCGTCGGTGGCGCTGGCCATGGCGGGCAATGGAGTCGCCTGGTTTTTCATCGGACCGTTCGCCGGCGCGCTGACCGACCGATTCCCCAAGCGACGCTTGATTGCTTTGGCTCAGACGGCGATCGCGATCAACTACGCCATCATCGGTTTTCTCATCCTGACTGGTCGTATCGAGGTGATCTGGCTGACTGCCAGCACGCTGCTCCTCGGCGCCTGCTTTGCCTTCACTGGACCATCGCGCCGCGCCTATGTTGCGGATATCGTCCCGCCGCGCCTGGTGGGCAATGGCGTCGCGCTCCTGCAGAGTGGGTTGACGTTCCCACAGTCGGTTGGGCCGGTGCTCGGGTCATTGTTGCTCTTCGCGCCGTTCATCGGCGCTGACGGCGCCTATTTCATCATGGCGGGCATTCTCGCTGTCACAATTGCCTCGCTCTTCCTGATGCCGCCTGGCAGCCCGCGCAACGTGCCGCGCGGATCGGTCACGCGCGAGCTGCTGCTCGGTCTGCGCTATGCCTGGCGTCAACCACGACTCCGCGTTTTGCTGGCGACGCTGTTGCTCGTCTCCGCGACGGCTGGTCCATACCAGAACATCCTGCCTGGCCTCCTCGAGAATGTATTCGGCATCGAGTCCAGGAATCTCGGGCTCACGACCTGGCCGATGGGCGTAGGCTCTCTCATCGTTGGACTCTCAGTGGCGGGCGTGGTGGGCACTCGTTGGTCTGGAGGCGTGTTGCTGGTCATGAGCTGCGCGTTTGGGCTCGGCGTCGCTCTGCTCGGTGTCACGCCGAACGCCCTGGTCATGCTGCCGGTGATCTTCCTGGTCGGTTCTGGATTCTCCGCGTTTCAGACACTCAACACGGCGGAAGTGATCCAGCAATCAGACCGTGAATATCACGGCCGTATCACCGCGCTCACGTTTCTGCCCTTTGGCGTGCAGTCATTCACTGGACTGGGATTTGGTCAACTCGCCGACATCATCGGTGAGCAGGATGTGTTCATCCTGATGGGACTGTCATCCATCGTGATTAGCCTGGCGCTGGGCATTACCTATCTGAGGATGAAGCAACCGACAGTCCAGCTCCCAACTGCGGAACAACTGATCAGACGCACGGTCCGCCCGGTCGCAGCGGTGATGCGACCGCAGAAGTAGCGGCGATCGTTACTTTACGTAGCGGTCGAACCAAGCGATCATGCGCTCGTAGTATTCGCGTACCAGCGACGGATCGCCGACGCGGAACATCAAGTGCGAACAACCGGGAAAGCGCACCAGCTCAGCCTGCTTGCCCCGATACCGCAACCCAGCGAAGTATTCCTCGCCCTGTGAGATGGGTACGCGCCAGTCTGCGTCACCATGCATGATCAGCACCGGACAGCGGACGTTGTCGACATATGTGATCGGGGAGCGTTCGCGGTACCAGTCGAAGTTGTTGTCTGGCATGTCGCCCCACTGATACGAACCCCACGACGGACCGATGTCAGAGACGCCCCACATCGACCACAGGTTGACCACCGGCGCACCGGCGATGGCCGCCTTGAAGCGGTCGACGTGGCCGATCAGCCAGGTCGTCATGTAGCCGCCGTAGGAGTAGCCATGCACGCCCAGCCGTCCTGCGTCGACGTATGGCCGCTCGCAGACGTGATCCAATGCATGGAGCAAATCCAGCGAGTCTTCGCCGCCCCAGTCGACGGTCACCGCGTCGGTGAACTTCGCTCCATATGTTGACGATCCCCGTGGATTGACGAACAGGACCAGATACCCCGCACCGGCGATCACCTGGTGCAGCACATTGAAGCCCTCGCCGAAGAATCCGTTGGGCCCGCCGTGGATCTCCATCACCAGTGGATAGACCTGTTCGGGATCGAAGTTGGGCGGGAACATCAGGCCGCAGGGAGTCTCCCAACCATCGCGTTCGACCGTGAAGAACTCCACAGCGCCGATCTCATGCGCGTCGACGAAATCGGCTGATGCATTGGTCAGCACCGCCTGCGAGTCCTTGCCGAGCGTCACAATCTCGCCGGGAGCGTCAGGCGTGGTTGAGACGATCGCCAGGGACTGGCCGTCAGCTGCAATGTCAACGCCACCGATCAATTCGGCCTCTGAACGGAGAGATTCAGGCGGTGAGGAACCGTCGGCTTTGACGCGATACACGCCCGATCGACCTCGCACGTCTGCGGCAAAGGTGATGCTCTCGTCCGTCCAGACCATGCTCGGCGGCGGGGCGATTGGAAAGAAGCCCGATTGCGGGTTGATTGAGTCGTCGGTGAGTCGGGTGCGTTTCCCGCTGTAGCGCTCGACGCGTTCCAGATAGGCCTGATGTCGCTGCGACATGTCGGTGACCGAAACAGCCAGCGCTGAGCCGTCAGGAGACCAGCACGGCCGACCCGCTGACATCACTCCGCGCGTGAGCCGCTCGACGTGACCGCCGCGCGTCGACATGACGCACAGCTCGGAACCAAACGGTCGGCGGCGCATACGGTCGACGCTGCGGTCAGCAGTAAAAGCGACCCAGCGTCCGTCCGGCGAGACGACGGGATGCGCATGGTTGTACGTACCGATGGTCAGCTGCACAGCGTCGCCACTTGATCCATCGATGCGGAACAGTTGATACCAGGCGTCCTCGCGGTAACCGAGCACATCTCCGCGGTAATACGTTTCACGAACCACGGTCGTCTTCGATCCATCTCGCTCGCCGCGATGCGGATCGATGTCAACCGTTGCGATCATGCCCGAACCATCGGGTAACCAGTCGAAGTCGGCGACGGCATGAGGCAGATTCGTGAGCCGCTGCGCTTCCCCGCCATCCGTTGGCAGCAACCAGACCTGTCGGGGCGAGCCGGGCTCGCTCGACGCCGGGCGTAGGAACGCCAGAGCTGAACCATCGGGAGACCAGACAGGGTTGGAGTCTGAGCGGCCCGATGTCAGCCGTCTCGACGCTCCACCCTCGAACGGCGCCGCTTCAATCCAGGAGACCCGCTTGCCTTCCTCAACCTGACCACGAACGTATGCGACCAGCGAGCCATCTGGCGAAATCGCCGGTGATCCGACTCCACCCAGCTCAAACACGATCTCGGGCCCAATGGGAGTCTTCATCGCACCTGCTCCGATCACTCAGTCTGCCGCTGCAAATTCGACCTTTATCCTAACCAGCAGGACAGCCCAAACCAGTACGAGAGGCTTGCAAGTGCCCGACATCGAACGCGACGGCGTCAGCATCCACTACGAAGCCAGCGGCGACGGACCCGCTGTCATTCTCACGCACGGCTACGGCGCCACATCGCAGATGTGGGCCGGGCAGATCGACCTGCTCTCCGCCAATCATCGCCTGATCGTCTGGGACATGCGCGGACACGGGCTGACCGACTCGCCTGAAGACCTGTCCTGCTACAACGAAGCGGAGACCGTCGACGACATCGCCGCCATCCTCGATGCCGAAGGCGTCGACAGCGCTGTAATCGGCGGGTTGTCCCTGGGCGGCTACATGTCGCTCGCCTTCAATGTCGCCTATCCTGACCGCACCCGCGCGCTGATGCTGTTTGACACCGGGCCGGGCTACAACAATCCCAAGGGGCGCGAGGCCTGGAACCAGAACTTCGCGATCCCTCGGGCCGAAGCGCTCGAACGCGACGGTCTCGATGCGCTTGGCGGCTCGGAAGAAGTCCGCGTCTCCACGCACCGCTCCGCCGCAGGACTCGCCAGGGCCGCTCGCGGCATGCTCGCTCAGTTCGACAATCGCATCATCCAGTCGCTTGCCACCATCGACAAACCGACCCTGGTGCTGGTCGGCGAGCATGATCAGCCGTTCCTCGCCGGTACCGACTACATGGCCAACAAGATTCCCAACAACACGCACGTCGTCGTACCCAATGCTGGCCACGCCGCCAATATCGATAACCCCGAGTACTTCAACGACGCCGTTACCGCATTCCTCAGCAGCCTCGACTAGCAGGCACGGAGATTCCCATGCAGGTCAGCCTTTTCTTTCTTCCATCCGTCGGTACGCGTGAGGACATCGAGGCCGGTATGGCCGGCCAACGCCCCGAGCTGTATCAGGACATGCTTGCCGACCTCTCCGCCTTCGCCAAGGCCGGCGACGCGCTCGGCTATGACTCAATCGGTTTTACCGAGCACCACTTCCACATCGAGGGCTTCGAGCTGTCGCCCAACCCGATCATGCTCGACCTCTACCTGGCCATGCAGACCGAGCGCATCCGCGTCGGACAGCTGGGCGTCGTGCTGCCGGCCAACAATCCGATCCGTGTGGCCGAGGACATCGCCATGCTCGATCACATGTCGGGTGGACGTGCGCTGGCCGGCTTCGCGCGAGGCTACCAGCGACGCTGGGTCGATACTCTGGCTCAGCAGATCCATGGCGTGCACGGCGCACGACCAGGTCAGCACGACGCCATCGACGCCGCCAATCGCGCCGCCTTCGAGGAACACTTCCACATCATCCGCAAGTGCTGGACCGAAGACCTGATCGAGTACAAAGGCGACGCTTGGCAGATTCCGCCTGAAGGCACGCCCTGGGACATCGAGGCGACGCGGCTCTACGGCGGTGGCGTGGATGAGGACAACATCGTCCGCCAAATCGGCGTCGTGCCCAAGCCGCTGCAGAAGCCGCACCCGCCGATCTTCCAGCCCTTCGCCTCGTCCGAACGCACGATCCGCTGGTGCGCCCGCGAGGGCATCACCGCTATCCTGCCGCCGATGTACCCTGAACTGCAGAACCGCCTCTACGCGGTCTACCAAGAGGAAGCGGCGGCGGCCGGGCGCGACCTCAAGCCGGGTGAGGGCTTGGGCGTGCTGCGTGACGTGATCATCACCGACACCGACGAAGAGGCGATCGAGATCTGGCGGCGCTCGGCCGCGTTCGTGGGCGGCGCCTGGTTCGCCCCCTTCGGATTCGCCGAAGCGCTGCGCCCGCCGGGCGGCGAGATCATGGGCATTGAGGAGCAGCTTGAGAACGGTCTGCTCTTCGCCGGCACGGTCGATTCCGTCAAGCGTCAGGTGCAGAACATGTTAGATGTGACGCCGGTCAGCTGGATCTTCATGTGGCAGTACAACGGTGTGCTCAGCCAGGGTCAAATCCTGAGGTCGATGGAAGAATTCGCTGAGAAGGTCCTCCCCGACTTCGGCGGCCTCGGCGGGTAAACAAACCAGCAATAGCATTATTCGGCCATTCGGCGGCAACAGGCCCGGAGTAGGAGATCGCATGTCACGACGAGCAATCAGTAGGGAATCAAAGCGCCGAGCGGCGCGGAAGACCGCAGAAGACAAATCAGAACACCAAAGCGAAGATGACGCGCCTGAATTCCCTGTGCAAACAGCCGACGATTCGCTAGCGAGCTTGCGCAAGGCAATTCACAGCTCGGGAGCTATCGAGGAAAACGATACGCTCACCGAGCGATCCCAGCCGGCGATCGAACCGGTGTTTGGCGACACGGCCACGTTATCGAAGCTGCATCCTGATCTCATGACCGCCCTGCGAGACAGTGGTATCACTCAGCTGTACCGACATCAAGCTGAGGCTGTGGAAGCAGCGCTCGGTGGGAATAACGTGGTGCTGCAGTCGCCGCCGGCCAGCGGCAAAACCCTCGCATTCCAGCTGCCGATGCTCGATACCATGCTCCGCGACCCTGAGGCGCGCGCCTTAATGATCTATCCGACCAAGGCGTTGGCCCGCGACCAGGAGGAACAACTCAAGGCATTGATTGATCATATTCCTGGTCAACCCATTTCGTTCGCGTCATATGATGGCGATACCGACAAGGGAGCGACGCGGAAGCAAATCAAGAGTGCGCCGCCAAACGTGCTGCGGACCAACCCCGATATGTTGCACTATAGCTTCTTGTCGTGGGCGGAGCAGTGGCGTGAACTCTATGAGAATCTACGCTGGGTGATCGTTGACGAGATCCATGAGTATCGCGGCTACTTCGGCACGAACGTTGCCTTGGTGCTCCGTCGACTCTCGCACCACCTGCAGCAGATCTATGGGAGCAGTCCGCAGTTCTTTCTCTGTTCGGCGACTGCCGCCAATCCGAAAGAACACGCTGAAGCGCTGACCGGCTTGAATTTCGTTGAAGTGGATGGCGCCGACGCTCTACGGCCATCACGGCATTACTGGTCCGCTCAGCTCGATATCCCGGACGCCGGATACTGGGACCAGATGCGCGCCCGAACAGTTGACGCCGGTTTGGCCTGCCTCCGCCAGGGCAAGTCGGTCCTCGTGTTTTGCCCGACGCGGCAATTCACTGAGGAGTGCCATCGAGCGGCAATGACCATCCTGGAGGAGTGGCGCGAACAAGGCACAGCCGACATACCCGACAGCACGGTCCGGGTGTTTCGGGGCGGCCTGAGTTATGAGATGCGTCACGAGATTCAGGACGGAATGCAAGCAGATGAAATTAAGTTGGTCTTTGCAACCAACGCGCTGGAACTCGGCATCAACATCGGCGGACTCGACGGTGTGATCATGGCTGGTTTCCCGGACAACATGATGTCCGCCCGTCAGCAGATCGGCCGCGCCGGCCGTCGTTGGAATGCTGATGCATTTGTGCTGTACTTTCCTCGCAACAATCCGCTTGACCAGTACTACGCAGCCAACATCGATGAATTTCTCAATCGCCCACTCGATGATCTCGTGATTAACCCGAACAACGCCGTCGTGATCGAGCATCATCTGCCGTGCGTGTTGCATGAGACACCCGATTTCGATGACGGACACGATGTGTTGGGACCAGTGCTGTATCGAGAAGCCAGGCAACACCAATCGAACTTTCGCCGGCGCCACGACAATCGTCCGCACCGCCGCGTCAACATCCGCGGCTCACATGGGACGATCTTCAATCTGCTTTACAAAGGCAGGGAAATCGGTCAAATGTCCGCCGACCAACGGTTCCGCGAAGCCTATGACAACGCAATCTATCTGCATGGTGGCGAAGCCTACCGAGTGGATTCGGTGACGCTCAAGCGAAACAAACCGGGCGTTATCGCATTGGAGGACGTGGGCTCGCCGCACCTGCGAACACGCGCCAAGAGGGGCGCCTCATTGAGCAACGAGGAAATCTATCAGGGCCGACGCTGGACGACCGATCATGGCGCAGTGGACGCGTTCTACGGACAGGTCACAGTGACTGAACGCATATACTCGGTCGAGGAGTTTAATGAATCGACACTTGCGGTAATTGATAGCTGGACTCCCAGCGATAACGCATACTTTTCCTGGGATGGCGAGAGCTGCTGGATTGAGTTTGGCGAGGAATTTGGCGGAGGCTCACTGGCCACACGGGCTGTCGAGCAGATGCTCAGGGTCGGTGCCCTGTTCACGATCTTGGCCGATGAACACGATGTGGTTTCCCAGGCGAAGGCCAACGGCCGTGATCGAGGCGTGTATGTGGCTGAAAGTTATGAAGGCGGCATTGGCATTGCCACACAGGTGCTGGAGCGCTGGCGGGACGTGCTTGCCCGCGGTGTAGACATCGCCCATCAGTGCAAATGCGATGATGGCTGTCCGAATTGCATCGTGCCGCCACGCATGCGCGAGACGCTCGACAAGAAGTCAGGTATCGCGCTTGCCAATGCGATTCTCTCGGCGGTGGGCGAGAGCCATTGGGATCATGAGTGTGAGACCAGTGGCATTTGGAAGAAGACACCACCGCGTCGGGAGCAGGCGAAACTGAGTTTCCAGCGCCAGCACGTCGAGTGGGACGAGGACGACCCGCTGCCGCTCGAGTAGTGCCCGGTGGTACCACGACGCCTGGTTCTACCCCTCCGGATTCACTGAGGCGGTATCATGGATTTGATGGAAGACTTCGCCGAGAAAACCCTCCTCTGCCTTCGGCAGGCAGTAGACGTGACTCGGAGCAAAATGTGAGATTACCTGAGACGTTTCCCCATAGACGGACTTTCACTCGCATCTTGCGTGAGTACAGGGCCTGTCCCACCTATTGGTACGTACCCAAGGCCCGGGTTGTCAATGATCAGAACGTCTCAAAATA